>JAGVSZ010000083.1 GCA_019137045.1 Betaproteobacteria bacterium | reverse complement strand
GTGCGCACCGCGCCGACCACGTCGGGCGTGGCGGCCCAGCGCTCGGCCTCGGCGCGCTTCGCGTTGACCCAGACCTCGAGGGAGGCGGCCCGCGCCTCGAGCAGGGCGCGCACGTACGCCCGGCGCGCGCCCTCGACCGACTGCTTCACGCCGCTCCAGGTCCACCAGCCGACACCCGCGAGGATCAGGACCGCGATCGCCACCGCCTCGACGCGCTGCTCGGTCGTGCCGAAGAAGATGCGCGCGAGCGAGCGCCGCACGCGCGGGCGCGCGGCCGCGGCGTCGCGCGCCTGACGATCGGTCGCGGTCTCGGGCGGCATGGCTGCGGGGAATCATAGCGCCGCGCGGGCGCGGCGCACGCAGGGTGATCGGAGCTGTGGCAGTCTTGCCGTGCGGACCGTTCCCACCGCGTTCGCAGAAGAGGAGATTCGACGTGAAGACCAGCATGAAGCTCGTCGCCGCCTTCGCGTGCGCGCTCGCGGCCTGCGCCGCGCACGCGCAGGGCGCGTTCCCGACCCGCCCGGTGCGCATCATCGTCGCCTACCCGCCGGGCGGCGGCATCGACGTCCTGGGTCGTCAGCTCGCCGAGCGGCTCGCGCCGCAGTGGGGCCAGCCGGTGGTGGTCGAGAACCGCCCCGGCGGGAGCACCATCCCCGCCGCCGAGCTGGTCGCGAAGGCGCCCGCCGACGGGCACACGATCCTGCTCACCTCCGACTCGACGTTCTCGATCAACCCGCACCTGTTCGCGCGGCTGCCCTACTCCGACCGCGACTTCGTGCCGGTCACGCAGCTCATCCTGCTGCAGCAGCTCCTGCTCGCCAATCCGTCGCTCCCGGCGAACAACCTGGCCGAGCTGGTGGCGCTGGCGAAGGCGAAGCCCGGCACCCTCAACTACGGCTCGTACGGCTCGGGCAGCCAGCCGCACCTCGCCGCCGAGACGCTCAAGGCGAAGGCCGGGATCGACATCGTTCACATCCCGTACAAGGGCCTGTCGTTGTCGATCCCGGCGGCGATCGCGGGCGAGGTCGACCTCACCTTCTCCGGCATCGCGTCGGGGCGCGCGCAGGTGCAGGCCGGGCGGCTCAAGGCGCTCGCGATCGGCGGGCCGCAGCGCTCGCCGCTCATGCCCGAGGTTCCGACCTTCGCCGAGCAGGGCTACCCCGAGGTCGAGACGCACGCGTGGTTCGGCCTGTTCGTGCCGGCGGGAACGCCGCGCGCCGCGGTGGAGCGCATCTACCGCGACGTCGCCGCGATCCTGAGCGAGCCGGGCTTCCGCGAGAAGAACGTGGTGCAGAAGGGCTACGACCTCGTCGCGTCCTCGCCCGAGGCGTTCGCCGCGTTCATCGTCAAGGATCGGGCGGCGCGCGGGCGCGCGGTGCAGCTCTCCGGCGCGAGGTCCGAGTGAGGACGGAATTCGTCGGCCCGGCGCCGCGGCTCGCGCTTTCGGTGGCGGGTGGCGGACCGCTGGTCGTCTGCCTGCACGGCATCGGCGGCCACCGCCAGCACTGGGACGACCAGCTGCGCGAGTTCGGCGCGCACTTCACCGCGGCGGCCTGGGACGCGCGCGGCTACGGCGACTCCGACGACTATGCCGGGCCGCTCGCGTTCGCCGATTTCAGCGCCGACCTCCTGCGCGTGCTCGACCACTTCGGCGCGGCGCGCGCCCATCTCGTCGGGCTGTCGCTCGGCGGCCGCATCGCGCGCGACTTCGCGCTGCGCCATCCGGCGCGCGTCGCCACGCTCGTCCTCGCCAACACCAGCGCCGGGTTCGACACGCTGACGCCCGCGGAAGTGGAGGCCTTCATCCGCGGCCGCCGCGGCCCGCTCGAGGCCGGGCGCACGCCGGCCGAGCTCGCCCACGAGCTCGCGCGCAACCTGGTCAGTCCGGCGGCGGTCCCGGGGGCCTACGAGCGGCTGGTGGCGGCGATGGCGGCGCTGCGCAAGGACGCGTACCTGAAAACGGTGGAGGCTTCGACGCGCGAAGACCGGGGCGCCCGGATCGAGGCGATCTCCGCGCCGACGCTCGTCGTCACGAGCGACGGCGATCGCCTCTATCCCGCCGCGCTCGCCGAGGCGATGACCCGCCGCATCCCCGGCGCGCGGCTCGCGCTGATCCGCGGCGCGGGGCACCTCTCCAACCTGGAGCAGCCCGCGGCCTTCAATGCCGCGGTGCTGGACTTCCTGCTGCAACATCGCGCGCGCGCCGAGGACGCGCGCCGCCCCAAACAGTAGGACAATAGGCGCTCGGCCCGGCCCCGGGCCGCGGAGAGGCTGCCAGATGCGCATCGAAGTCCACGTCCACGGCAACGTTCCCCTGCGCGCCGGCGTCACCGCGATGCAGGTCGAGGCGGCGCTCAAGCCGTGGCTCGAATACATCGACGAGGACTCGCTCGCCGACGCGCGCTCGGTCTACGAGGACGAGCCGGGCATCGTGTTCGACGGGCGCGAGCGGCTGCTCGAGATCTGCTGGACCGGCGACGTCGGCCGCGCGTTCCGCGACGCGGTCGAGACCGCGCTGCGCGGGCTCGATCCCTACACCGAGCGCGCCGCCGAGATCGAGGTGACCTACTACCACGACGACGGGCAGGACGAGTTCGGCGTGGTGTTCGTCGGGCCGACGCCGGAGGCGATCCACGAGGCGCAGCGCCAGGCGATGATCGAGGACGTCTCCCACATCCTCGCGCGCCAGTTCGGCGAGAGCGAGATCGGCGAGGTCGTGGCGCAGCTCAACCAGCTCTTCAAGCGCACCGCCCCCGCCGCAGGCGCGGGCCGGCCGCCGGCGACCGCGCCGGCGCT
>JAGVSZ010000334.1 GCA_019137045.1 Betaproteobacteria bacterium | reverse complement strand
GGGCCCGCAGCCTGGGCGCGGTGCTCGACGGGCGCACCTTCCTGCACGACTACGACGCCGGCAACGACGGCGACGGCAGCGTGCTGGAGCTGCTGATGACGGCGCCGATGCTGGTTACGCACTGGATCAACTGGCAATACCACGCGTCCACCTGCGACCCCCGGCGCCTGGGCAGCGGCAACAAGGTGCTGCACAACGTGGTCGGCGGCCGCATCGGCGTGTTCGAGGGCAACGGCGGCGATCTGCGCATCGGCCTGGCGCAGCAGTCGCTGCACGACGGCACGCAGTGGCGGCACGAGCCCCTCCGCCTGACCGTGGTGATCGACGCGCCGGCCGAGGCGATCGGACGCGTGATCGCCAAACACGCCGTCGTGCGCCAGCTGCTCGACAACGATTGGCTGCACCTGTGGCGATTTGCCGGCGACGGCGGCTTCGAGCGCTACGCGCACGGACAGTGGCGGAGGGTCACTGGTTGAATGGGCTCCCTCCAACGTCGATTCGCCTCGCAGGGGTCGTGGGCCGAAATCCCCGGGCGAATCCCGGTATGGCGGGAAATCTGCCTTTCACCGCCGACGGCTTGTGGCCGGTTGGCGCCGCTGGCGTCGCCATCGTCAATGACAGGTTCCGCTGCAGACCTGCACCCGCACGCAACGCGTTCCTGCGGCGAGGGAAGACCGATCGCTGCAGCTCAGGCGGAGCGGCCGACGCCCGAGTCCCGATGGTGTTCTGGGTTGCCTTCGCACGTTCCGGATGCACCAAGGGCGGTGATTGAGCGCTTCGCCAGCCGGGACCGCGGGGATGTCGGATCGCGGCGCCCCGGAAGCGTGAAATCCGCGCGTCGATTGTTCTGGCGCCCTGCAGCCTCGTCCAGGGCGGCGGGGCCCGGGTGCCGGGCCCGCGTGCTCGTCGCGCGGGTCCGCGTCCGACGCATTGCGGCGTGCGCGCGGAAGCGCGAGGGCGGACCGGCCGGCGCCGGCGTCAGTTCGACGGCGTTCGCGGGACGGGGTGCAGCGCCAGACGCAGCGCGTCCATGCGGCCGCGATGCGCGAGCGCGGCCGAAGCGAGCCGCGATTCCACCGCGTGCAGCTCGAGTTCGCTGCCCGCGGCGTCGCCGTCGACCAGCAGGCACTCGGCGAGGCGCAGGCGCGCCTCGGCCTCGCCGACCCTGCAACCCGCCTCGCGCCAGTGCTGCACCGACCGGCGAAGCTTCTGCACGGCGCGCCCGACGTCGCCTTCCGCCGCTGCGAGCTCCGCTTCCGCCGCGGCGTGCATGCCCCTGAGCGCCTCGGTCGCGAGCATCTGCGGGTCGGTGGCGAGCACGTCGAGCGCTTCGCGGGCGCGCTCCGGACGGCCCGCTTTCACGGCGGCCTGCGCCAGGAGGCTCAGGAGCTGGCCGCGCCGCTCGCGCAGCCCCCAGTCGGCCTCGACGAGCGCACGCTCCAGCTCGCGCAACGCGACGTCGTGCCTGCCCATCCGCATGTGCAGGACGGCCAGGTTCGGCTGCGGGTCCCATCCCAGCGCATGGGCCTGGCGCAGCGACGCTTCCGCGCCTTCGAGGTCGCCCATGCTGAGCTGGATCTCGCCGAGCACGCAGTAGGCATCGCCCTCGGCCCACGGCGCAACCTGCGCGAGCTCGCGCACGGCGTTGCTCACCTCGGTCCGGGCGTCCTCGAGGTCGCCCCTTGCGCCGAGCACCGCCGCGCGGTGGAGCTGGCAGGTCCCCGGAAACGCGGGCATGCGGCTCGCGCGGCTCCATTCCGAGTAGGCGTCGGCGAATTGCGACGCGCGCAGCCAGTCGCAGCGATTGCGCGCCGCGTAGAGGACCGAGCACAGGGTCCAGCCGGCCGCCCAGTCGCACACGCCGCCGAGGCGCGTGATCGCGGCCGCCTCCTCGTGCTGGGCCAATCCCTCGGCGACCTGGCCGCGGGCGATCAGCGCGTGGCCGCGGTAGGCGAGCCCCAGGCACTCGACGTCCGGATCGCGCAGCATGCGTCCCAGCGTCGATGCCTCGTCGGCGAGGCTGAACGCGGCGTCGAGGTCGCCGGTGGCGAGCGCCAGCCGGCTCGCCATCCACGCGTAGTGCCCGCGCTCGGGGCTCGCCTGGTGGCCTTCGAGGAAACGAGCGGCGCGCTGCAGCAGCCCGCTGGCGATCGTGCCCTGGCGCGCGTCGATGCGGATCTGCACGAGGAGGAGCGTCGCGCGGGCGGCGCCCAGCCGATCGCCCGCGGCGTCGCGCTCGGCCACCGTCCGCTCGAGCACGCGCAGCACGCTGGACCCGAGTCCCGCGCAGATCGCGGCGCGGCCCCATTGCTCGACCTCGCCGGCCGGGAGCGGCGCCCGCGCATCGGCGATCGCATAGGCCTCGCAGGCAGCCGCCCAGTCCATGAGGTCGAGGGCCGCGCGCGCCTGCGCGAGGGGGCCGGCGGGATCGTCGACGCCATCGGCGGACGCCGCGCCGCCGGAGCCGCAGGGATCGTCGAGTTGGAAGCGATACCCGTGGCGCGGGTAGGTGCGGACCGCATCGGTCAAGCCGGCCTCGGCCAGCGCCGCGCGCGCAAGGCTCACGGCGCGCTGCAATGCGTTGTCGACGACGACGGTGCCGGGCCACAGGACGTCTGGACCCTGATCTCGCGGCCGTGCGCCGTCAGCGCGCGCTGCGCCTCGTCGATCTCGCACGGACCGAACCGATGGATCGTCGCGTTCTCCACGCCGCCTCGCGCCGTCACGCCACAGCCGGGGCATTGTGCCACACGGGTCGATGCCGGTATCCGCCTCAGCCCGCAGCGCCGGCCGGGACCGGACCCGGACGCGGCGCCGGCTCCCACAGGCCGATCAGCGCGCCGACCGCGTCCTCGGCGAGCGCGATGCGCGCCGTGGCTTCGACGTCGAACGGGGCCACGAGGATCCGGCCGCCGCAGCTCGCGACGCGCCGCGCGGCCGCGTCGACGCGGTCGACGCCGACGTAGGGGGTCCAGTGCGACGGCACGCCGCGCTCGACGTCCGATCGTCGCAGCGGATAGAGCGAACCGATCGCGCGGCCGCCGGCCAGGCAGCGCGTGTAGCGACCGCCGTTCGCGCGCTGCTCCGCGAACGTCCAGCCGAACGCTTCCGCGTAGAACCGTCTCGCTCGCTCCTCGTCCGTCGCGGCGAGGTCCAGCCAGCAGAAGGCGCCGGGCAGGAGGCCGCCGAGCGTGTCCATGGTCGGCCTCCTGCCCCGCCGATCAGACCGCGGTCATCGGCGAGATCACCGTCCGCACCTCCGTCACCCTGCTCGCCGGGAAGCCGCTCAGCTTGGCGTGCTCGTACACCGACGACTCCTGGTCGGCGAGGTAGATGCAGAAGGTCTTGTCGTCGACGACGTACGACTCGACCCACTGCACCTTGCCGGCGAGCTTCTCCAGCGCCGAGTTGGAGGTGGACGACGCCTGCTTCAACTGCTGGTTGCGTTCGATCAGATAGCGCTTCATGACGTGACTCCTGGTTGCGATCCCGCAGCGCCTGGGGAGAACCTTCGGTCCGCGCTGCGGGTCGGCGAGCCGTCGGCGTGACTCGTTCGAGCGTTCGGAATGCCGTCGAGCCATGCAGGCATCGTAGGAGGCGGCGGAACCGGAGTCCTCTGCGCGGCCTGATCGTTTGCTGATCGTTTCACCGCCTTCCGGCGCGTCGCCGCCTCTCCGACCGGCCGTCCGGCTCAATGGAGCGAAGACAGCGCGGCCGCCGCATCGCCAGCGCCGTTCCTGCCGTCTTCCCGGTAGACGATGCGCCCGATGACCGGCGTGATCGCGTCGGCCGGAAGGCCGGCCCGTTCCGCGTGCCGGCGCAGCGCCTGCGGATCGACGGCCTGGTAGAGGCAATAGGAGCCGATCGAGCCGTCGTCCTCGCGCACGGCGTAGCTCCGGAGCCAGACCACGCGGTTCGGCCTGTCCTCCTCGGCGACGCGACGGGCCTCCTCGAGGGCCCGCTCGAGCGTCAGGGAATCCATCCACGCTGCGCGGCGGCGGACCAGGTAGACCATCGTGGGGGCGAAGCGGCGGACGACCCACGCGCCGACGACGGGAAGGATCTCGGCGGCCGGCAGCCGCGTCGCCGCCGCGTGAAGCTCCAGGGTCCTGGCATCCTCGGCCTGGAACGCGCAGGCGAGCCCGAAGCTGCCGTCCGTCTCGCGCATCGCGTAGCCGTGCATCCAGCCCGCGCGAAGCGCGTGCGCGGCGGCCTCGAAGTCTCGCAGCCGTACGAGCGCGGCGTCGAGCTCGTTGGCATCGCGTGCGATGCCGCGGTAACGGACGAGATAGTCCTGCATCAGGGTGCCTCGCGGGCCCACGGGAGCAGGGGCTGCCGGGACCTGCGGTGGGCATCGCGGCGCCGGCGGCGGATCCGGAATGCGCCGGGAAGGCGCCGGATCCACGGGGCCAGCGTAGGCCGCGGCGGGCCGCCAGTCCTTGGCCGGGGCTGATCTTTTCCTGATGCTTCGCCGCCGTGGCGCGACCCGCTCCCGGTCCGCGTCGGACGCGGGAGCGGCGCGGGGGCAGCGACCGAGGGAGGGCGTGCCGCCGCGCCCTGCGCCGCGAGGGTCGCGAGCGTGTTCGCGGCGACGCCGGGTCGCTCAGGCGGCGGCCGGGCGCTGGCGCCCGACGAAACGCGAAAGCGCCTCGAACAGTCCCAAGGCCACCCCGACCACCAGCATGATGCAGACGGAGAAGGCGGCGGCCTGGTTCTGGTTGCCGGAGTCGTCGAGGAGCAGCACCGACACGGCCGCGAGCTGCGTCGCCGGCGTGACGAGGAAGATCACCGCCGACAGCGTGACCATGCTGCGGACGAAGTAGAACACGCCGATGCTCGCGATCGACGGCGCGATGATCGGGAGGATCACCGAGCGC
>JAGVSZ010000452.1 GCA_019137045.1 Betaproteobacteria bacterium | reverse complement strand
CGGGTCGAGCGCCAGCTGCTCTGCGACCGGCTCGTCGGCCTGCGCGAGGCCTACCGCATGGCCGAGGCAACCGCGCTCTACGAGCGCCTCGCCGCCGCGGGCGTCGCGGTGCCGGCGTACGCGCGGCTCGCCGCCGCGGGGGCCTACCTCTACCGCGAGCAGCCGGAGGCGGCGCGCGACCTCTACGCCGGCGTGCTCGCCGAGCAGCCGGACCACTTCGCGGCCAACCTCGGCCTGTTCTACGCGCTGGTCGAGACCGAGGACCACGACGGCGCCGCGCAGCGCATCGACCGCCTGGTCGCGATCACGCCGCGCAAGCTCGCCGCCCACAGCCCGCTCACCGAACGCCCCAACCCCGAGTACCAGATCGCGCGCGCCGCGCAGAGCATGGCGCCCGCCTACGCCGACCGGCTCGCGCGCGCCGAGGCGGCCACCGCGGCGCTCGTCGACGCGGCGCCGTTCAGCATGCCGCTGCGCGCGAACGCCGCCGCGGTCGCGAACCTGCGCGGCTGGCCGCGCCGCGCCGACGAGGCCCTGCGCTGGGTGCTCGCGGCCGAGCCGGAGAACGGGGTGGTCGACGCCGAGCGCGTCGGGCCGCTGCTCGCGCTGCACGAGTTCCGCGCGGCGGAGCGGGCGGCCGCGCACGGCGAGGCGGTCGCGGCGGAGGACAAGCGCGTGCTGCTCGCCGCCGACCGCTGGCGGGTGCACAACCTGCGCGAGCTCTTCGTCGACGCGACGTTCGGGCGCTCCTCCGGCAACGCCCCGACCGGCACGCGCGACTACGCGCTCGACGCGTGGCTCTTCAGCCAGCCGCTCGGCTACGACTGGCGCGCGTTCGCGCACGGCTATTTCGCGCAGGCGCGGTTCGAGGACGGCCCGTTCGACTGGCAGCGGCTCGGCGTCGGGGTCGAGTACCGCGTGCGCGACCTGCGGCTCACCGGCGAGGTGAACGGCGGGGTCGGCGACGGCGGCAGCCGGCCCGGCGTCGCGCTCACCGGGCAGTGGTGGCGCGACGACCACCTCAGCCTGAGCGCCGGCGTGCAGACGCAGTCGAACGCGATCCCGCTGCAGGCGCGCGCGGCGGGCGTCACCGGGTGGAGCGCGGGCGCCGCGGCCGCCTACCGGGTGAGCGAGTCGCGCGCGTTCGCCGGCACCGCCGACGTGCTCGACTTCAGCGACGGCAACCTGCGCACGGTGTTCGGCGCGACCTGGTTCGAGCGGCTGGTGACCGGCCCGAAGTTCAAGCTCGACCTCACCGCCGGACTGTTCGCCTCGGCCAACTCGCGCGAGGACGCGCCGTACTTCAACCCGCGGCGCGACCTCACCCCGACGCTCGTCCTCGCCGGCGACTGGCTCACCTGGCGCCGCTACGACCGCTCCTTCCGGCAGCGGCTCTCGGCGACGCTCGGCGCCTACTGGCAGGACGGCTTCGGCACCGGGGCGGTGAGCGGCGTGCAGTACGAGCACGTCTGGGAGCTCGACCGCCGCTTCTACCTGCGCTACGGGATCGGCACCCTCTCGCGCCCCTATGACGGCGAGCACGAGCGCCGCGACTACGTGCTGGTCACGCTCGACTGGAGGTTCTGATGCGTCGCTGCCGCGCGCTCCTCGCCCCGCTCGTCCTCGCGTTCGCCGCGTTCGCCGCGTTCGCCGCGTTCGCCGCAACCGCCGCGGCGGCGCCGCCCGCGCCCGCGCCGGGCTCGCTGCTCGTGCTCTGCTACCACGAGGTGCGCGACGACGTGCGCGCGCTGGCCGACCCGTACGCGGTGAACGCCGCGGAGCTCGCCTCCCAGTTCGCCTGGCTGCGCGCGCACGGCTACCGGCCGGTCGGCCTCGACGACGTCCTCGCCGCGCGCCGCGGCGAGCGGGCGCTGCCCGACAAGGCGGTCCTGCTCACCTTCGACGACGGCTACCGCAGCTTCTACACCCGTGTCTACCCGCTGCTGCGGCTCTACGGCTACCCGGCGCTGCTCGCCCTGGTCGGGCGCTGGATGGAGACCCCCGCCGGCGAGCGCGTCGCGTACGGCGAGACGGGGCTGCCGCGCAGCGACTTCCTCGCCTGGGACGAGGTGCGCGAGATGGTGCGCTCCGGCCTGGTCGAGGTCGCCTCCCACAGCTACGACCTGCACCGCGGGATCCGCGGCAACCCGCAGGGCAACCTCCAGCCGGCGGCGGTCACCGCCGCCTTCGACCCGGCGAGCGGGCGCTACGAGGAGGCGTCCGCGCAGCGCGCGCGCGTGCGCGCCGACCTCGAGCGCGCGGCGGCGCTGATCGAGCGCGAGACCGGGCGGCGCCCGCGCGCGATGGTCTGGCCGTTCGGCGCGCACAGCGGCGCCACGGTCGCGATTGCGCGCGAGCTGGGAATGGACATCGGCCTGACGCTCGAGGACGGGTGGAACGGGCCCGCCCAGCCGCTCGGCGCGCTGCGGCGCTCGCTGCTGCGCTTCAATCCGACGCTCGCCGACTTCGTCGCCGCGGTGCCGCCGCCGCGGCCGACGCCGCGGCGGGTCGTGCAGGTCGATCTCGACTACGTGTACGACCCCGACCCGGAGGCGCAGGAGCGCAACCTGTCGCGGCTCCTCGACCGCATCAAGGGGCTCGCCCCGAGCACCGTCTACCTGCAGGCGTTCGCCGATCCGGACGGGGACGGGGTCGCCGACGCCGTCTACTTCCCCAACCGCCACCTGCCGGTGCGCGCCGACCTCTTCAACCGCGTCGCCTGGCAGCTCGCGACGCGCGCGAACGTGGAGGTGTTCGCGTGGATGCCGCTGCTCGCGTTCCGCCTCCCGCCGGCGCACCCGGCCGCCGC
>JAGVSZ010000403.1 GCA_019137045.1 Betaproteobacteria bacterium | reverse complement strand
CTCGATCGTCGGCGTCGAGTCGGGCACGTCCGGAATCTTGGCCGCGGTGCGCTCGCCGAAGAACGCGTGCCGCAGCGCCTTCGACTCGGTGGTGACGACCAGCTCCTCGAAGCGCGCGCGCTCGAAGGCGAGGCCCTGGTCGAACGGGAGCTTCGTCGCCGCCTCCACGCAGGCGACGATCCGGGGCGGCGCGGGAAAGCCGCGCGACTCCCTGGCGACCCTCTTCGTCGCCTCCGCGACGAACGCCGCCGCGTCGCCGTCGAGCTTCACCTTCCCGTCGCGCAGCCTGCGCAGCGGCAGCTGCTCGGCCACGACCCGGCGCGCGCAAGCGATCGCGCCCTGCAGGAGGTCGCCCGGCACGATCTCCTCGAACAGCCCCGCCGGCACTTTTTCCGACGGGACCGGGTTGCCCGAGACCATCATGTCGAGCGCGACTCTTGCGTCGATCGCGCGCGGCAGGCGCTGCGTGCCGCCGGCGCCGGGAAGGATGCCGAGCTTGACCTCGGGCAGCGCGATCTGCGCCCCGGGCGCGGCGACGCGGTAGTGGCAGCCGAGCGCGAGCTCGAGGCCGCCGCCCATCGCCACCTTGTGCACGGCCGCGACCACCGGCTTCGCGACCGCCTCGATCTTCGCGATCACCTGCCGCAGGTTCGGCTCGGCCGACGCCGCCGGCGTGTTGAACTCGCGGATGTCGGCGCCGCCGGAGAAGGCGTTGCCGCCGCCGATCAGGACGATCGCCTTCACGTTCGCGTCGGCGAGCGCGCGGTCGAGCCCCTCGACGATGCCCTTGCGGAGCGGGTGCCCCAGCCCGTTGACCGGCGGGTTGTTCATGGTGATCACGGCAACTTCGCCGTGCACCGCGTAGTCGACTGCGCTCATGCTTGCTCCATTCCGGGTTAGGCGGGGGTGACGAGCTTCAGGCCCGCGATCCCCGCGACGATGAGGGCGATGCAACCGAGCCGCGCGGCCGTGGCGGGCTCGGCGAAGAGGACGATGCCGAGGAGCGCGGTCCCGACCGCGCCGATCCCGGTCCAGACCGCGTAACCGGTGCCGACCGGAATCGACCGCAGCGCGAGCGCGAGGAAGACCATGCTCGCGACGAGCGCGACGCCGGTGATGACGCTGGGCACGACCTTCGTGAAGCCCTCGGTGTACTTGAGGCCGATGGCCCAGACGATCTCGAGGACGCCGGCGACGACAAGGTAGGTCCAGGCCATGGGGCTGCGGAGTTGCGCCCGCGACGCGCGGGACAGGACGGCGATTCTAGTCCGGACCCGCCTGCGCAGCTACACCTCGAGCCATTCCCGGCGCACGAGCGCGTCGCCCTTCAGCTCCGCCGGCGTGCCCTCGAACACGATCTGGCCGTGTCCCATGACGTACAGCCGCTCGGAGAGGTCGAGCGCGATCGCGAGCTTCTGCTCGACCAGCAGGATCGCGACGCCGCGGCGCTTGATCTCGCGGAAGAGCCCGGCCACGAGCTCGACGACCTTCGGCGCGAGCCCCTCGGTCGGCTCGTCGATCATCACCAGGTCCGGGTCGCCCATGAGCGTGCGCGCGAGGGTCAGCATCTGCTGCTCGCCGCCCGACAGCACCCCGCCCGCGGTGTCGGCGCGCTCGGCGAGACGGGGAAAGAGCGCGAAGACGTCCGCCACCGACCAGCGCCCGGTCCTGCCCCGCGCCTTCAGGCCGAGCTCGAGGTTCTGGCGCACCGTGAGCGTCGGGAAGATGTCGCGGTTCTCCGGCACGTAGCCGAGGCCCCGGTGCGCGATGCGGTAGCTCGCGAGGCCGAGGAGCTCCGCGCCGTTGAAGCGGACCGACCCCCGCGCGTCCACCATGCCCATGACGGCCTTGATGGTGGTGGAACGGCCCACGCCGTTGCGCCCGACGAGGCTGACGCACTCGCCCGCGCCGACCCGCAGGTGCACGCCGTGGAGGATGTGGCTCTTGCCGTACCACGCGTGGAGGTCGCGCACCTCAAGCATGGGCGGCGGTCCCCAGGTAGGCCTCCTGCACCTGCGGGTTCGCGCGGATCGCCGCCGGCGCGTCCGACGCGATGACCTCCCCGTACACGAGCACGCTCACCCGGTCGGCGAGGTCGAAGACGACGCCCATGTCGTGCTCGACCATCACCAGCGTCCTGCCCTCGGTCACCTTCCTGATGAGCGTCACCGCCGCCGCGGCCTCGGAGCGGTTCATGCCGGCGGTCGGCTCGTCGAGCAGGATCACCTGCGCGCCGCCGGCGATCGTGACCCCGATCTCGAGCGCGCGCTGCTCGGCGTACGAGAGCACGCCGGCGAGGGTGTCGCGGCGGCGCGCGAGGCCGATGCGCGCCATCACGTCCTCGGCGCGGCTGCGCGCGTCGGCGAGCGAGGAGAGCGCGCGCCAGAACGCGTAGCGGTAGCCGAGCGACCACAGCGCCGCGCAGCGCAGGTTCTCGAACACCGACAGGTTGGGGAAGATGTTGGTCACCTGGAAGCTGCGCGAGAGGCCGCGCCGGTTGATCTGGTGCGGCGCGAGGCGCGTGACGTCCGCGCCGTCGAGGAGGATCCGCCCCTCCGACACCGGGAACCGTCCGCTCGCGAGGTTGAACAGCGTCGACTTGCCCGCGCCGTTCGGGCCGATGATCGCGTGCCGCTCGCCGCGCGCGATGGCGAGGTCGACGCCGCGGATGATCTCGGTCTTCCCGAAGCGCTTGCGCACGCCGCGCAGCTCGAGCGCCGGCGCGGTCACGCGCGCCCCGCCGCGGCGATGCGCGTCTCGATCTCGCGCTGCACCCCGTCCCACTGGGCGCGCACGCGCCGCCGCGCGCGCACGCCG
>JAGVSZ010000204.1 GCA_019137045.1 Betaproteobacteria bacterium | reverse complement strand
GTCGCGGATCGCCTGCTCGATCTCCGCGCGCGTGTTCATGACGAACGGCCCGTACTGCACCACCGGCTCGCCGATCGGCCGGCCGGCGAGGAGGATGAAGCGCGCGCCCTGCGGCCCCGCGGCCGCCTCGACCCGGTCGCCTGCGGACAGGAACGCGGCGCTCTGCGCCGGCAGCGTCCGGCCGCCGACCGCGAGGCTGCCCTCGAACGCATAGACGAACGCGTTGTGGTCGGCGGGAATCGCCTGCGCGAACGTCGCGCCCGCGGGCAGCTCGACGTCGAAATAGCGCGGCTCGGTCGAGAGCCCGCCGATCGGCCCGGGCGTGGACCGACCCTCGTGCTCGAACGTCCCGGCGATGACCTTGACCTGCCCGCCGCCGGCGAGCGCGACCACCGGGATGTCGGCGGGCTGGATGTCTCGGTAGGCGGCCGGCTTCATCTTCTCGCGCGCCGGCAGGTTGATCCAGAGCTGGAAACCGCGCATGCGCCCGCGTTCCTGCTGCGGCATCTCCGAGTGGATGATGCCGCGGCCCGCGGTCATCCACTGCACCCCGCCCGCGCGCAGCTCCCCGGTGTGGCCGAGGTGGTCCTGGTGCTGCATGTGGCCGTCGAGCATGTAGGTGACGGTCTCGAAACCGCGGTGCGGGTGCGCCGGAAAGCCGGCCACGTAGTCGTCGGGATTCTCGGACGAGAACTCGTCCAGCATCAGGAACGGATCGAGGCGCGCCCGATCGGACCGGCCGAGGCTGCGGCGCAGCCTCACCCCGGCGCCATCGGACGTGGGGACCGACTCGACGATTTCCCGGACGGTGCGCGTGGTCATTGTGTGGCTCCTGGTCGATGCCGCGGGCGGCACGCTTGAAGATGCGGCCGATCGCGCCGAATTCAATCGGCGGGCGGCCGCGGCCGCGCGGGGATTGTCGCGCAAACGGGCCGCGCGCCGGTGCGCGCCGCGGCCGGTCAGAGCATCGGGCCGGGCAGCCCGAGCGCGTGCTCGGCGAGCTGGCGCACGATCCAGTCGTAGGCCTCGTCCACCGAGTCGGTGCGGTAGACGAGGTTGACGTCCGCGGGCGAGATCGTGCCGTGGCGCACCAGCGCGTCGAAGTCCACCACCTCGCGCCAGTACGCCGTCCCGAACAGCACGATCGGCATCGCCTTGCGCATCTTGCGGGTCTGCACCAGCGTGAGCAGCTCGAAGAGCTCGTCGAGCGTCCCGAAGCCGCCCGGGAAGACCACCACCGCCTTCGCGAGGTACGCGAACCAGAACTTGCGCATGAAGAAGTAGTGGAAGTGGAACGCGAGCTCGCGCGTCACGTACCGGTTGTCGAACTCCTCCACCGGGATCGAGATCGTGAGGCCGACGTTCATGCCGCGCGCCTCGGCCGCCCCGCGGTTGGCGGCCTCCATGATTCCCGGGCCGCCGCCGGTGCACACCACGAAGCGGCGCTCCCCCTGCGGAACGAGCTCCTTCGACCACTGCGTCAGCCGGAACGCCAGCGTCCGCGCGGCCTCGTAGTAGGCCGACATGCGCAGGCCGGTGCGCGCCTGCTCCAGGTCGCCTTCCCCGCCCTCGGCGCGGCGCAGCGCGGCCTCGGCCTGCTCGCGGGACGGGGTGCGCGCCGAGCCCATGAAGACGATCGTGTCGTCGACGCGCTGGCGCTCGAAGCGCGCCTTCGGCTCGAGATACTCGGCGAGGATGCGCAGCGCGCGCGCCTCCTTGCTGTCCAGGAAGCCGCGGTTCCGGTAGGCCTTGGAGGTGGGGCGCGATCGCTCGGGCAAGGGGTGGCTCCTTTCGCGCGCGATCGTACCCGCGATTCACTCCGCGGGCGCGGCGGGGCGCGCAGTTTGCATCCCGGCCCGCGCTTGGTATCTTCGCGCTCGCCGGCGCGCGCGCCGGCGCCACAGGACCGCTCTGGAGCCCCGCCCATGCCCTTTCGCTTTCCGTCGCCCGTCGCGCGCGCGCTGCTCGCGCTCGGCGTGCTGGCCGGCTGCGCCGGCACGTCCGGCCCCGGGCCGGCCGACTATGCGGCGATCGTCGCCGCCCCCGACCGCAGCGGCGCGGACCGCAAGACCGACGAGCGGCGCGATCCGGTCAAGCTGTTCGCGTTCACCGGCATCGGCCCCGGGATGCGCGTCCTGGAGATGGGCGCGGGGGGCGGATACACCGCCGAGATGCTCGCGCGCGCGGTCGGACCGCAGGGCAAGGTGTACGCCCAGGACCAGCCCCCGCTCTTTCCGCGCGCGGCGGAGGCGTACGACGCGCGCGCGCGCGGTCCGGCGATGCGCAACGTCGAGCGCGTGCTGCGGCCGTTCGACGATCCGCTCCCGCCCGGCGTCGGGAACCTCGACGCGATCACGTTCTTCTTCGCCTATCACGACACCGTTCACGCCGGCGTCGACCGCGCGCGCATGAACCGGCGGCTGTACGAGCTGCTGAAGCGCGGCGGCGTGCTCGTCGTCGCGGACCACTCGGCCCGCCCCGGCGACGGCGTCGGCGTCACGAAGAGCCTCCACCGCATCGAGGAGGCGTCGGTGGTCAGGGAGATCGAGGCTGCCGGCTTCCGGCTCGTCGCGCGCGGCGAGTTCCTGCGCCGCCCGGAGGACGCGCGCGACGTAGCCGTGTTCCGGGCGCCGACGCCGGTGGACGAGTTCGTGCTGAAGTTCCGCAAGCCGGAGTAGCCGACCGCGCCACGCCCGGCTCGTCCCGGGCGATCGGGCGCGTCCGCGCGCGCGGGCCCCGGGCGCGCGTCACCTACCGCGCCGGCCCCGCGGCGGGAAGCCGCGCTTCACGCCAGGACGCGGAGCGCGCGCGCGGCCGGATC
>JAGVSZ010000352.1 GCA_019137045.1 Betaproteobacteria bacterium | reverse complement strand
GCGCGGCGCGCCCTGCGCCCGCGTGCCGACGCGGCGCCGGACGGCGTCGGCGCGCTCGCAGCCGAGCTCGACGCCGCGCTCGCGGGCGGCCCCGGCGACGCGCGCTCGATTGCCGCGCGCATCCTCGCGGTCGAGCCGCATCACCCGGGCGCACTCTGGGCCGCAGCGGTGTTCGCGCTGCAGGCGGGCGAGATCGACGCCGCCACCGCGCACTTCGCGCGCTTCGACGCGATCCGTTCCGGCGGCCGCGCGACCACGCGGCGCTTCCGCAGCGCGTGGATGGACCCCGAGCGCGCGGCGCGCGGCGAGCCCTACGTCGGCTGGCGCGAGGACGTGCTGCTCGACACCAACCACTGCGCGATCTTCGAGGGCGAGCGCGTGTACGTGCGCGAGACGCAGGACCGCACGTTCGCGAACCATCCGTGGGTCGCCGGGCGCGTGTCGCCGGACGGCGACGACTACGTCGTCACGCTGCCGCCGGTCGACCGCGTCCTGGACCGGCCGTTCGTGCTCCTCGGCACCGACGAGAACTTCTCGCACTGGCTCGAGCGCAATTTGCTCAAGCTCGCGCTGCTCGAGACGGCCGGCGTCGACGAGTCGCTGCCGCTGCTCGTCAACGAGGACCTGCGCAGCTACCAGCGCGACTACCTGCGGCTCGTCGGCGTGCCGCCGGAGCGGCTGCTGACGGTTCCGCGCGGTCTGCTGGTGTCGTGCCGGAAGGTGGCGGTCCCGGTGTGCCTGCGCAACCGCCCGCGCATGCGGCTCGGCATCGACTGGCTGCGCGCGCGCGTCGCTTCGCACATGGACTCGCCGGAGCGTGCGCGCGATCTCCTCTTCGTGTCGCGCCGCGACAGCACGCTGCGGGTGATGCACAACGAGGCCGAGCTGGAGTCCGCGCTGCGGCCGCTCGGGTTCACCACGTTCGTCGCCGGCCAGGCGCCGGTGACCGAGCAGATCCGCGCATTCTCGCGCGCGCGCGTGATCGTCGGCGCGCACGGCGCGGGGCTCACGAACCTGATCTTCGCCCCGCCGGGCGCCTTCGTGCTCGAGCTCGCGACGCCCGGCTGCGTGCACATGGAGGAGTTCCGCTTCATCGCCCGCGCGCTCGGCCAGCGCATCGTCACGCTCGTGTCCGACCGCCCGGGGGACAACGCGGGCCCGGGCGTGAATCCGCTGAAGTGGAACTTCCACGCCGACGTCCCGCAGGTGCTCGCGGCGCTGCGCGAGCACGTGCCCGAGCGCTTCGCCCGAGGCGGAACATGAGAGTCGCCTTCCTCCAGGTCGGCGACGACCTGCGCCTCGCGACCCTGATGGCCGCTTCCGCGAAGCGCCTCGGGTACGCGCTCGTGCAGATGACCGACGAGCGCACGCCGGCGGTTCCCGGCGCGGACGAGGTCGTGCGGTTGCCCTGGGACGGCGAGCGTCTGATGACGTACCGCCTCCAGCATCTCGCCGCCCTCGACGGGCCGGCGCTCATCGTCGATACCGACGTCCTGTTCGTGCGCGACGTGCAGCACGTCTGGGACCGGCCGTTCGACGTCGCGCTCACGCGGCGGACCGGGCCCGCGCTCGACCCGAATGGCGTCGATCTCGCGCAGGTGATGCCGTACAACACCGGCGTGATGTTCTCGCGCTCGCAGGCGTTCTGGCGGCGCTGCCACGAGCTGTGCCGCGGGTTCCCGGAGGAGGTGCAGCGCTGGTTCGGCGACCAGTACGCGGTGCGCTTCGCCGCGCCGGACTTCGCCGTGCTGGAGCTTCCGGTGGATCCGTACAACTACTCGCCGGCCACGCCCGAGGAGGACGTGTCGCAGCGCTGCATCGTCCACTACAAGGGCAACCGCAAGGAATGGATGCTGGCGAAGGCGTGACGGTCCGGCGCGTGCGCCGTCACGCGGCGACCCGGCGCGCCCACATCGCCGCGTAGGCGGTCTCCAGGTCGCGCGCGAACCGCGCGTAATCGGCGAGCGGCGAGGCGCGAAAGCGCTCACGCAGGCCTGCGCGCAACGCCGCGAGGCGGTCGAGGTCCCGGGCGAGCGCGACCGCGGCGGCCACGTAGGCCGCCTCGTCGGCAGCGATGAGATCCTCCAGTCCCAGGTTCGCCAGCATGCTCGCGCTCTGGCGCCCGGCGATCATCGCCTGCGGCAAGGTCACGACCGGCACGCCCATCCAGAGCGCATCGAGCGTGGTCATCCCGCCGCAGAAGGGAAACGGGTCGAGCGCGATGTCCACGTCGTGATACGTCCGCGCCGCCTCCTCGACCGGCACGAAGCGGCGCAGCTCGAGCCGGTCGGACGGGATTCCGAGCGCCGCCGCCCACGCGCGAAAGTCGCGCTGCAGGAGCGGATCGCTCAGGGCCGAGGCCTGCAGCAGGAGCCGTGCCCCGGGTACGGCGGCCAGGATGCGCGCCCAGAGGGCGAGCACGCGATCGTTCAGCTTGACCAGGTTGTTGAGGCACCCGAACGTCACGTGGCCGTTCTGCCGCGCGGGCAGAGGGCCGACCTCCGGCATGTAGTCGGGCGGCTCGAAGCAGAACCGCGTGGCCGGAAGCCGAACGAGCGTCTCGACGAAGAAGCGGTCCTGGCCGGGAGGCGAGGAGACCGGGTCGGTCACGAAGTAGTCCATCGTCGCGAGCCCGGTGGTGTTGAAGTACCCGAGCCAGCTCACCTGGACCGGTGCCGGCCGGCGCGCGAAGACCAGCATGCGCGTGTACTTCGTGTGGCCCACCAAGTCGACGAGGATGTCGATCGCATCGGCGCGGATCGCGTCGGCGACCGCCGCGTCGTCGAGCATCGCGACCTCGCGCCAGTGGTGCGCCGCGCCGCGCATGCGC
>JAGVSZ010000426.1 GCA_019137045.1 Betaproteobacteria bacterium | reverse complement strand
GTCGGCGGCGTCCGGCGCGCCGCGCAGGGCGGCCTTTCGGGGCCCGGCAACGCCGGCGACAACCTCCGGGCGAACCGCCGCGCGGCCCGCGCCGCCGAGGCGCAGGGCGGCGCGCAGCAGGGCGCCGCCCAGGCCCAGCAACTGACCCGCCAGCAGCGGCGCGCGCAGCAACAGGCGCAGTGATTGCCCTCGAGGAACCGATGATGACCCGACGATCCCTCCGCACCGAGCCGGCGCCCCGCGCGGCCCTGCCTCGCGCCGTGCTGGCGGCCGTGCTCGCCGGGGCGCTCGCGCTCGCCGGCTGCGCCACGGCGCCGGAGACGAAGGAGGCGCCCCCGGCCGAGAAGATCCGGCCGTCGCTGCAGCCGGACGGGCTGTCGCCGGGCCTCGCCGCGACCGCCGCGCGCGTCCAGACCGGCGCGTCGGACTCGCCGGACCGCGCGAAGGTGTTCAAGGGGACGGGCGTGCTCCTCGAGGGGCAGCCGGCGGGCGGCGGGCTCGTCGCGATACCGCCGCGCGCGCGCAAGGACGCCGCGGGCAACGTGAGCCTCAACTTCGAGGGCGCGGACATCCGCGAGGTGATCCGCAACGTGCTGGGCGACATCCTCGGCGCGAACTACGTGATCGACCCGGCCGTCGGCGGGCAGGTGACGATCCGCACGTCGTCCGGCCTGCCGCGGTCGTCGCTGCCCTCGCTGCTCGAGACGCTGCTCCGCATGAACGGCGCGACGATGATCCTCGACGGCGAGGACGGCGTCTTCAAGATCGTTCCGCAGGGGGCCGCGGTGCGCGGCAACGTCACGCCGATGCTCGGCAACAGCGCGCGCGCGCTGCCGCCCGGCTTCTCGGTGCAGATCGTTCCGCTCCTCTACGTGAGCGCGCGCGAGATGCTGAAGATCCTCGAGCCGATCGCCAAGGACGCGCAGGCGGTTCGCGCGGACGACCTGCGCAACCTGCTGATCCTGTCGGGGACCGAGCGCGAGTTGAAGCACCTGATGGACACGATCGCGCTGTTCGACGTCGACTGGATGAAGGGCATGTCGGCGGGGCTCTTCCCGCTGCAGAGCGCCGACGTGAAGACCGTGGGTCAGGAGATCGAGAAGCTCCTCGGCCAGAAGGACGCGAACCCGCTGGGCGGGCTGATCCGGATCGTGCCGATCGAGCGCATGAACGCGCTGCTCGTCGTGACGCCGAACCCGGCGCTGATCGAGCGCGTCCACGAGTGGATCGAGAAGCTCGACGCCGGCACCGGCGGCGAGGGCGTGCGCTTCTACGTCTACCACCTGCAGAACAGCCGCGCCGAGCGCGTCGGCCCGCTCCTGCAGCAGGCGTTCACCGGGCGCGCGGCGCCGCAGGCGCCCGCGCAGGCCCCGACGCTCGCGCCGGGGACGCCCGCCGGCCAGATCGTGTCGCCGCCGGCGTTCCAGCCCCAGGCCACGCCGCTGCAGGCGCCGCCGTCCACCGTCGTGGTCAACCAGCCCCCCGCGCAGCCGCAGCCGGGCGCGGCCGCGGCGGCGATCCTGGCCGCGGCGGCGTCGGGCGCCCAGGGCGCACAGGCCGCGCAGGGCGTCGTGCGGAACATCCAGGTGGTGCCCGACAAGGACAACAACACGCTGCTGATCGTCGCGACGCCCGCCGAGTACCTGATCATCGAGTCGGCGCTGAAGAAGCTCGACGTCGCGGCGCGCCAGGTGATGATCGAGATGGTGATCGCCGAGGTGTCGCTCACCGACAACTTCCAGTTCGGCGTCGAGTGGTACTTCCGCAACGGCGCGAACCAGGCCGGCGGCAACTTCCGCCGCGGCACGACCGTGGGCAACCTGTTCGACACCGCGGCGACGGTCGCCGGCGCGGGGCTCGCCGCGCGCGTGCCGGGCTTCAACTACCTGCTCTCCGGCGCGTTCCCCGGGGGCATCCAGGCCGCGCTCTCGCTGCTCGGCACCGCGGCGAACACGAAGATCGTCGCGAACCCGCAGGTCGCGGCGCTCGACAACCAGAAGTCGACGATCAAGGTCGGCGACCGCATCCCGATCACGCAGCAGACGCTGGTCGGCGGCACGACCAACGCCGTGACGACGACCTCGCAGTACATCGACACCGGCGTGCTCGTGTCGGTGACGCCGCGCATCAACGCGGGCGGCCTCGTCACGATGGACATCCAGGCGGAGGTGAGCAATCCCGGCGACGTGACGACCGCCGGCGAGGCGCCGCCGATCAACACGCGCTCGCTGCAGTCGATGGTCGCCGTGCAGAGCGGCGAGACGCTCGTGATGGGGGGGCTGATCCGCGACACGAAGACGCAGGGCTCCGAGGGCATCCCCTGGCTCTCGAAGCTGCCGGTGATCGGCGGCCTGTTCGGCGCGCAGGACATCAAGGACACGCGCTCCGAGCTCGTGCTGTTCGTGACGCCGCGCGTCGTCGAGTCGCAGAACGACCTGCGCGCGGTCATCGACGACCTGCGCCGGCGCATGGAGCGGCTCGACACCACGTTCATGCCGTCGCTGCGCCTGCCGGCCGACCGGCTGCCCGCCGGCACGTCGGTCTTCCCGCCGCTGCCGGCGACGGGCGGGAGCGAGCCCATGGGGGGGCCGTGGTACCCGTCGACGGCGCCCGGCGGAAAGCCGCCGGCCGTCGACGGCGCGATGACGCCCGAGCGCGCGGCCGCGGAGATCGCCGCGGCGAGGGCCGCGCAGGAGAAGGCGGCCTCGGAGATCGCGGCCGCGAAGGCGGCGCAGGAGAAGGCCGCGGCCGAGTTCGAGGCGGCCAAGGCCGCGCAGGCGAAGGCCGCCGCGGACTCCGCCGCCGCGAAGGCGGCGCAGGAGAAGGCGGACGCCGCCGCCGCGAAG
>JAGVSZ010000054.1 GCA_019137045.1 Betaproteobacteria bacterium | reverse complement strand
CGCGCGCAGCGCGCGCTCGAGCTCGGGCGCGCCGGGCCGCACCACCGCGACCACGCGCGCGAGCGCGGCCGCCAGGTTGCGCGCCGCGGCGACGGCGATCGGCGTGCCGTCGGGCAGCGGATGGAGGAGCTTGTCGGCGCCGAAGCGCCGCGCCGACCCGCCGGCGAGCAGGATGCCGACGATGCGGTCCGGGCGGACCCCGGCGCTCAACCCTGCTGGACCGCGCAGCTCGACGGGGCGAAATCGCTCGCCGGCTGGACGAGGGTGTCGCCGATCGTGACCCCGCGCCGCACCGCGGTCATCTCGGCGAGGATCGCGACCGCGATCTCGGGCGGGGTCTTGGCCCCGATCTTGAGGCCGACCGGGCCGTGCAGCCGCGCGATCTCGGCCTCGGCGAGGTCGAAGCCGGCGAGCCGCCTGCGGCGCGCGTCGTTGTTCTTCTTCGAGCCGAGCGCGCCGACGTAGAAGCACGGCGCCTTGAGCGCCTCGAGCAGCGCGGCGTCGTCGAGCTTCGGGTCGTGCGTCACCGCCACCACCGCCAGGTGCGGGTCGGGATTCATCGCCACCACCGCGTCGTCCGGGTAGCCGCGCACGAGCGTCGCGCCGGCGACGTCCCATTCCTCGGCGTACTCCTCGCGCGGGTCGCAGACCGTCACGTGGTAGTCGAGCGCCATCGCCATCTGCGCGAGGTACCTGCTCGTCTGCCCGGCGCCGATCACGAGCAGCCGCCAGCGCGGGCCGTGCACGGTCTTGAGGACGCGGTCGTCGAACTCGAGCGCGTCCGACCAGTTCCCCGGCTGGAGGCGCACCGCGCCGGTGTCCAGGTCGAGAAAGCGGGCCACGAGTTCGTGCCGCTCGATCGCCTCGAGCAGCTCGCGCAGCTTTGCGCCCTTGCCGAGCGGCTCGAGGACGATCTGCAGGGTGCCGCCGCACGGCAGGCCGTAGCGGCGCGCGTCCTCCTCGGTCACCCCGTAGGTCACCGTCTCCGGCTTGCCGGAGGCGAGCCGGTGGCTCTTCACCTTGGCGATCAGGTCGTCCTCGACGCAGCCGCCCGAGACCGACCCGACGACGTGGCCGTCGTCGCGGATCACCAGCATCGCGCCCACCGGCCGCGGGGCCGAGCCCCAGGTGCGGGTCACCGTGCCGATCGTCGCGCCGCGCCCGGCCTCGGTCCAGCTCACCGCGGCCTTGATGACCTCCAGATCCACGCTGTCCATGCGCCGCATCCTCGAGGGCTGATGCGCACATTCTAGGCCCCTCGGCGCAGCGCGTCACCCCCGCGCGAGCGCGGCCGCCGGGCACCCGATCGCGAGCCGCGCTTCGGTTGCCTCGGCCATATCCATGGGCTAGCATTCCCGCTCTGATCGCGGCGCGCCGGTCCGGCGCGCCTTTCCCGTTCCGGGCGCAGGGCACGCTAGGAGGATTTTCGCCGCAGTGCAAGACCGGAGTCCCTGCGCGAGCGCGGCGCGCGCGCCCGAGACAGCATCGACCCATACCGCATCGACCCATACCGCATCGACCCATACCAAGACCAACACCGGAGCCGAAGGAGACCGCAATGACCGTCCGAGTGTCCATGACCGTGAACGGCAAGGCCGTGAGCGGCGACGTGGAGGAGCGCACGCTCCTCGTCGAGTTCATCCGCAACACGCTGCGCCTCACCGGCACGCACGTCGGCTGCGACACCGCCCAGTGCGGGGCCTGCACGATCCACATGAACGGCCGCGCGGTGAAGAGCTGCAACCTCCTCGCGCTGCAGGCCGAGGGGGCCCAGCTCACCACCATCGAGGGCGTGGCCCAGGCCGACGGCACGCTGCACCCGATGCAGGAGGCGTTCCGCGAGCACCACGCCCTGCAGTGCGGGTTCTGCACGCCGGGGATGATCATGAGCGCCATCGACATGCTCAAGGTGCATCCAAAACCCGACGAGAAGACCATCCGCGCCGAGCTCGACGGCAACCTGTGCCGCTGCACCGGCTATCACAACATCGTCAAGGCCATCAAGGCCGCCGCGGCCAAGGCCTAGGAGGCGCGCCATGAGCACCAATCTCATCGGTCAGGCGGTCAAGCGGCGCGAGGACTACCGTTTCCTCACCGGCGCCGGGCAGTACACCGACGACGTGCAGCTGCCCAACCAGACCTACGCGTGCTTCGTGCGCTCGCCGCACGCGCACGCGAAGATCAAGGCGATCCGCAAGGACGAGGCCGCGCGCGCCCCCGGCGTGGTCGCGATTTACACCGGCGAGGACATCGCCGCGGCCAAGGTCGGCGGGCTGCCCTGCGGCTGGCTCATCACCGACGTGAACGGCCAGCCGATGAAGGAGCCGCCGCACCCGGTGCTCGCGCAGGGCAAGGTGCGCTACGTCGGCGACCACGTGGCGATCGTGATCGCCGAGAGCTACGCCCAGGCGAAGGACGCCGCCGAGCGGGTGGAGGTCGACTACGAGGTGCTGCCGGCGGTGGTGGACGCGCTGGACGCGACGAAAAAGGGCGCCCCGGCGCTGCACGAGGCCGCGCCCGACAACACCTGCTACGTGTGGGCGCTCGGCGACAAGGCGGCGGTGGACAAGGCGTTCGCTTCCGCGGCGCACGTCACCACGCTCGAGTTCGTGAACAACCGGCTCATCCCGAACGCGATCGAGCCGCGCGCGGCCACCGGCGCGTACAGCCGCGCCGACGACAGCTACACGCTGTACGTCGCGAGCCAGAACCCGCACGTCGAGCGGCTGCTGATGACCGCGTTCGTGCTCGGCCTGCCCGAGCACAAGGTGCGCGTGGTCGCGCCCGACGTCGGCGGCGGCTTCGGCTCAAAGATCTATCTGTACGCCGAGGACGTGGTCGTCACCTGGGCCGCGAAGCAG
>JAGVSZ010000295.1 GCA_019137045.1 Betaproteobacteria bacterium | reverse complement strand
GACCACGTGGGCGGGCTGGCGGACTTCCCGCACGCCACGGTGCACCTGCACGCGACCGAGCTGAAGGCGGCCACCGAGCGCCGGTCGTTCAGGGCGAAGCACCGTTACCTGCCGGTGATGTGGGCGCATCAGCCCGCTTTCGAGACCTATTCCGAGGAGGGCGAGCCGTGGATGGGCTTCGAGGCGATCCGTTCCCTGCGCGGACTGCCACCCGAGATCCTGCTGATTCCGCTGTTCGGCCACACGCTGGGGCATTGCGGGGTGGCGGTGCGCGAATCGCGGGGCTGGCTGCTGCACGCCGGGGACGCGTACTTCGACCCGCGCGAAGTGCACGGCGAGCGCAGGCAGTGCGCGCCCCTGGTCGGCGCGTTCCAGGCGATGGTGCAGACCCGTCGCGGCGAACGGCTGCGCAACCAGGCGCGGCTGCGCCGGCTCACTGCCGCGCACCCGGAGGTCCGCGTGTTCAGCGCGCACAACCCTTTCGAGTACCTCGAGGCGATCGGCGCGCCCGACCCCATCGGACAGGCGTTCAGCGGCAAGCCGGTTCCCCAGCCACCGCTTCCCGGCGCGCGCAGCGCGGCGTGAGCGCGTCGATGAGCCCCGTCTGGGTCAGCTTCGTCGCGGCATGCACCGCGCTGGTCGCCGCGATCTGCGCACCGGCTGTCACGCTCGCCGCGGCGCGCTACCAGTTCCGGTCCAACGTGCTGTCGGCGAGCCGCCGGCAATGGATCGAAGCGGTACAGGAGCTGACCGCAGAGCTGATCGCGCTCGCCCTGGCAGCGAACGCGGTCAAGCGCCGTCTCGAAGGCAACTGGGACCGCGGCCGTGCGGCGCTCGCTGCCGATCCGGCGCTGCTCGCGAAGTACGAGCGCATCGTGCAGGTGCGCTGGAACATCCGGCTGCTCCTGAACCCGGGCGAGGCGGACCACGCCGGCGTCGTCGCGGCCATCGATGCGCTGCTCGCGCATCTGCAGGACGGCGCGGCGGACGAGCGACCGCTCGCCGCCCTGGCGAACGGCGTCGCCGACGCCGCTCAGGTGGTGATCCGGGACGCGTGGCGGCGCGCAAAACTCGGGAAATGAGCGCCAGCGCTCCACTCGTTGAGAACGCCAACTGCGCCGCTGCCGGCGGCCGGTGCCCGTCGATGCGGAGATGACCCCGGGTGCCACGCCGGGCGATCAACCTCTGCGCAAGCGGTGTTGGGATGATCGACCCGGGCGACTCGATGATGCCGAGACGCCGGGGAGGTCCATCCCATCACTGCGGCCGACCCGCGCCGCGGGGGGCTGAGCCCGGCTGCGCGGCTCCCTCAACCGGAGCGTCAAGCCGTCACGCGACCAACGACGCGGCGTACCCAGGGCGCGACCAGGGTCACGGTCGGAAACGCGACGGGCCAGGTGGTGGCGCAGCTCCTGAGCCATTGCGTCGAGAACCCCTGGTGAATGCCCTGGGTGATGGCGATGACGAAACCGGACACCAGTGCGACCATGATGGCCGAGAGTAGCGCGCCGAAGACGATCGGCGCAAAACGTGCGGGGATGCGCATTTCATTCTCCTGAAAGTACGTTGAGGACGATGGCGGCGGCGTAGAGGCCGAGGCCGAAGACGGCGTGCGTGAAGAGGCTCTGCAACCGCGCGGCATTGGGCCGCGGCGTGCGCCGCGCGGCGACGCCGGCCCCCATGCCGGGCTGCATCAGCAGGAACGGCGCCGCGACGGTGACGAAGCCGACCGCCAGCGCCGGGGCGAGCGTCGGCTGACGCGCCCAGGCGAACCCCCAGATCGCGAGCAGTGCGCCCGCAAACGCGATGCCGATCAGATAGTGGGCGGTCCAGCCGATCAGCCGCTCGCCGTGCACGGGCCGCGCAGCGGCGATGCGTTCGTGGCGGAAGCGCCCGCGTGCCATGTGCCCGAACCAGCGCCCGACGAGACCCCAGTCCGGTGCGGGAACGCCGAACAGGCGCGCGCGCGCCATCGTCCAGAGGTCGGTCGCCAGCGTCGCGCCGGCGCCGATGAAGAGAATGCTGCCCGCGTAGTCCATGTGGTTCTCCTTTCGCTTGCATTCATGGATTGGAGAGGGCACAGTGCCACTTCAAGTTGACTTGAAGTCAAGGGGTCACGACCATGGACATCAGCGAGGTGGCGCGCGCATCCGGCGTGCCCGCGTCGACGTTGCGCTTCTACGAGGAGAAGGGGCTGATCGCCTCGGTCGGAAGGCGCGGCCTGCGCCGCACGTTCGAGCCGCGCGTGGTGGAGCGACTGGCGCTAATCGCGCTGGGGCGCGCCGCGGGATTCTCGCTCGACGAGATCGCGCGCATGTTCGCGACCGAGCGCCGCCCGAGGATCGATCGGCAGCTCCTGTCGGGCAAGGCGGACCAACTGGATCGCACCATTCGAAAGCTCACTGCCATGCGCGACGGCCTGCGGCACGCCGCTGCCTGCCCGGCGCCGAGTCACCTGGAATGCCCCAAGTTCCGCCGCTTGATGAGTGCCGCGGCGTCCGGGGCGCGACGAAAGAAATCTGCGCGCTGATCGCCATGCACCCCCGCGAAACCGGCCGCCGCTACGACGCCGTCGCCGCGCAGGTCGACGCCGACCTGCGCGCGTCCTCCTACGGCGTGAGCTTCCTCGAGCGCGCGATCGCCCGCTGCGCGACGCGCGACGCCGCGCTCGACGTCGGCTGCGGCGCGGGCGGGCGCATGATCGAGCGGCTGCTGGGCGCCGGGTTCCGCGTCACCGGCCTCGACGTGTCGCGCGCCATGCTCGACATCGCGCGCGCACGGCACCCGTCGGTCGAGTTCGTCCACGACGACGTCGCCGAATGGTCACCGCCGCGCGCCTACGACCTCGTCCTCGCCTGGGACAGCATCTTCCACCTGCCGTACGCGGCGCACACGCTCGTGCTCGGCAAGCTGTGCGGGTGCCTCGCGGAGGGCGGCGTGCTGCTCTTCACCGCGGGCGGCAACGACGGCGAGATCGTCGGCGCGATGCACGGGCGCGAGTTCGCCTATTCCTCCCTGTCCGAGGTCGCGCTCCTGCGTCTGCTGCGCGACTGCGGCTGCGTGCCGCTGCTGATGGAGCGCGACCAGTACCCGCTGCATCACGTCGTCATCATCGCGCTCAAGGCGGCGATGCCGCCCGCGCAGCGCGCGCATCCGCCCGGAGATCGCCCATGACCGCCGCCTACGCCCTCCCGCGCCTGTCCCGCCGTTTCGTCCCGGTGTGGCGCCGCAACTTCCTCGTCTGGCGCAAGCTCGCCGCGCCGTCGATCCTCTTCAACCTCGCCGACCCGACCATCTACATGCTCGGCCTCGGCTACGGCCTGGGCGCGCTCATGCCCGAGATCGGCGGCCAGCCGTACATCGCCTTCCTCGCCGCCGGCACGGTGTGCTTCTCGACCATGAACACCGCGACCTTCGAGGCGCTCTACTCCGCCTTCTCGCGCATGCACGTCCAGAAGACCTGGGACGCGATCGTGAACGCGCCGGTCGGCCTCGACGACGTCGTGCTCGCCGAGCTCGTCTGGGCCGCGGCCAAGAGCTTCCTCTCGGGCCTCGCGATCTTCCTGGTGATCTGGGCGCTCGGCCTCGTGGCGATGCCGACCGCCCTCCTCGCGCTCGCCGTCGTCCCGCTCATGGGCCTGTGCTTCGGCGCGCTCGGCCTGGTGATCACCGCGCTCTCGCCCTCGTACGATTTCTTCAGCTACTACTTCACCCTGGTCATCACGCCGATGGCGATGATCTCGGGCGTCTTCTTCCCGCTCGAGCAGCTCCCCGCCGCGATGCAGGCGGTCGCCCTCGCGCTCCCGCTCGTCCACGCGACCGAGCTCGTGCGGCCGCTGCTGAACGGCGCGCCGCCGGCCGCCGTGCTGCTGCACGTCGGGGTGCTGCTTGCCTACGCGCTGGGCGGGTTCTATGCTGCGCTCGTGCTGTTCCGCCGCCGTCTCGCGAGCTGATCGATGCTGTGGGTGAAGGCGCTGCACATCGTCTTCGTGACGGCCTGGTTCGCGGGGCTCTTCTACCTTCCGCGCATCTTCGTCAACCTCGCGCTGGAGAGCGACCCGCGCGCGCGCGGCCGGCTGCTCGTCATGGCGCGCAAGCTCTACCGCTTCATGACGCTCCTCGCCGTGCCGGCGCTCGCGTTCGGCCTGTGGCTGTGGCTCGGCTACGGCATCGGGGCGGCGACCGGCTGGATGCACGCGAAGCTCGCGATCGTGGTGCTGCTGCTGGGCTACCACCACGCCTGCGGCCGCCTGCTCGCCCGGTTCGAGCGCGGCGCGCCGGCGCGCTCGCACGTCTGGTTCCGCTGGTTCAACGAGGCGCCGGTGCTGCTGCTGCTCGCCGCGGTGCTGCTCGTGGTCGTGAAGCCGTTCTGACGTGACGGTCACGCTCGCCGACGTTCGGGCCGCGGCGGACGCGATCGGCGGCGCCGTCATCGAGACGCCGTGCCTCGCCTCGCACACGCTCTCCGCGCTCACCGGCGCGGCGGTCTGGCTCAAGTTCGAGAACCTGCAGTTCACCGCGGCGTTCAAGGAGCGCGGCGCGCTCAACAAGCTGCTCGCCCTCGACGCCGCGCAGCGCGCGGCCGGCGTGCTCGCGGTCTCGGCCGGCAACCACGCGCAGGCGGTCGCCTACCACGCCCAGCGCCTCGGCCTGCGCGCGACCATCGTGATGCCGCGCTTCACCCCGCACGTGAAAGTCGAGCGCACGCGCGGCTTCGGCGCCGAGGTGCTCCTGTCCGGCGAGAGCTTCGACGAGGCGCAGCGCGCGGGCGTCGCGCTCGCCGCGGAGCGCCGCGCCACGCTGATCCATCCCTACGACGACCCGCTGGTGATCGCCGGGCAGGGCACGATCGCGCTCGAGATGCTCGCCGCCGCGCCGCAGCTCGACACCCTCGTCGTCCCGGTCGGCGGCGGCGGGCTGATCGCGGGCGTCGCCGTGGCGGCGAAGGCGCTGCGGCGGGAGGTCGAGGTGGTCGGGGTCGAGACCGCGGGCTTCCCGGCGGTGCACTGCGCGCTGCACGGGCGGCCGCCGCAGTTCGCCGGCTCGACCATCGCCGAGGGCATCGCGGTGCGGGAGCCCGGCGCGCTCACGCTGCCGCTCATCCGCGCGCACGTCGCCGACGTCCTGCTGGTCGACGACGGCGACATCGAGCGCGCGATCGTCGAGCTCCTCGAGATCGAGAAGACCGTGGTCGAGGGCGCCGGGGCCGCGGGCCTGGCGGCGCTGCAGCGCCACCCGGAGCGCTTTCGCGGGCGCAACGTGGGCGTCGTCCTCTCCGGCGGCAACATCGACCCGCTCGTCCTGTCCGACATCATCGAGCGCGGGCTGGTGCGCTCGGGCCGGCTCGTGCGGCTGCGCGTCGCGATGCGCGACCTGCCGGGCGCGCTCGCCGACGTCACCGCCTGCCTCGCCGCCGCGAACGCCAACATCGAGGAGGTCCACCACCAGCGGGCGTTCACCGACCTGCCGGTGCTGTCGGCCGAGGTCGAGTTCGTGCTGCAGGCGCGCGGCCCCGACCACGTGCGGGAGATCCTCGCGGCGCTCGCCGCGGCGGGATACCCCGCGGAGGTGGCGCACGATTGACCGCTGATCGCCCGGCCGCGCGCTGCGCCATACTGCGGCCTGCGCGCGGCAGGACCGCGCGCAGGCCCGCCGCCGAACGCCCCGACTCCCGATTCGCCCACGCCGCCCACATGACCGAGTCCGATCCCGCAACGCGCCGCGACGACGCCGCCGCGAACGCCGAGCCCGCCTACAAGGCGCTCACGCGTCATCTGCCCGAGCCGCGCTTCGTGCCGCTGCCCGACTACGTGCGCCGCGACGAGGCGCACATGCTCGCGCAGGCCGAGTCCTTCTACCGCACCATGGCGCGCCGGCGCACCACGCGCCACTTCGCCACCGACCCGGTGCCGCGGCGCCTGATCGAGCTCGCGATCCTCACCGCCGGCACCGCGCCGTCGGGGGCCCATCGCCAGCCCTGGCGGTTCGTCGCGATCGACGACCCCGCGCTGAAGGCCCGGGTGCGCGCGGCCGCCGAGGCCGAAGAGCTGAAGACCTACAGCGAGCGCATGACCGACGAGTGGCGCGAGGCGCTGCATCCGCTCGGCACCGACCACGTCAAGGAGCACCTCACCGACGCGCCCTGGCTGGTGGTGCTGTTCGCCGAGAAGTACGGCCTGCGCGCGGACGGGTCGCACCGCAAGAACTACTACGTCGACGAGAGCGTGGGCATCGCCGCCGGGCTGTTCGTCGCTGCAATCCACCTGATGGGGCTCGTCACGCTCACGCACACGCCGAACCCGATGGGCTTCCTGCGCGAGGTCCTCGGCCGCGGCACCAACGAGAAGGCGGTGCTGGTGATGCCGGTCGGCTATCCGCGCCCCGACGCGCAGGTCCCGGACCTGCAGCGCCTGCCGCTGGAGGCGATCGTGCAGTGGAACGCCGGCGGCGGCGGCGCGTGACCGGACGGCCGGCGGCGGCGCGCGCGGCGGGAGCAGTGCGCGCTTGACCGTCCGACCGTTCGGCGTGCTCGCGACCGCGGTGCTGCTCGGCTGCGCCGCCGGCTCGGATGCCGCCAAGCCGGTGCGCGCGCCGGTCGCCGCCGTCGATCGCGTCTGGTTCTGGACCGGGACGGCCACCGGGACCGGGACGATCGCGTCGCCCGCCCCCGAGCGCTACACGCTCGAGCTCGCGCCGAACGGCCGGCTGCTGGTGCGCGCGGACTGCAATCGCGGCACGGGGCGCTACCGGATCGCGACGGGCACGATCGCCTTCGACCCGATCGCGGCCACGCGCGCGGCGTGCCCGCCCGGCGCGCTCGACGCGCGCTACCTCGGCGACCTGCAGCGCGCGACGGGGTTCTTCGTCGAAGGCGGCCACCTCGTCCTCGAGCTGCCCGACGGCGGGGGCGCGATGCGGTTCGCGCCGTCGCCATGAGGGGGCGCCGGGATCAACTCGCCCGCCGTGACTGAGCCGGCCGCCGCGCCGGCGCTGGAGCCGGGCGTCGCGCGCGCGCTGGCGCGATGGCGGGCGGCCCGCTACGCGGACGTCCGCTACCACCTGGACGTCGCGATCGCGGCGCCGGTCGCGCGGCTCGCGGGCCGCCTCGAGATCCGCGTCGCGGTGCGCGGCAGGCCGGTCGCCCTCGTGCTCGACTGGCGGCCGCCGCCCGGCGGAACGCTCGGCGCGGTCGAAGCGAACGACGCGACGATCGGCCGGCCGCGCGTCGTGCGCGAGCATCTCGTCATCCCGGCGCGCCACGTGCGCAGCGGCGAGAACACGGTGCGCCTCGCCTTCACGGCGCCGATCGCGCCGGCCGGCACCGCCGTGACGCTCTACCGCGACCGCGCGGACGGCGCGGAGTACGTGTACTCGCTGCTCGTGCCGGCGGACGCGAGCACGGTGTTCCCCTGCTTCGATCAGCCCGACCTGAAGGGCCGCTTCGCGCTCACGCTGTCGCTCCCCGCCGGCTGGGAGGCGGTGTCGAACGCCCCCGCGGCGGAGGCGGTCGCGACGGAGGCAACGCGACGCGTGCGGTTCCGCGCGACCGAGCCGATCAGCCCCTATCTCTTCGCCTTCGCGGCCGGGCCCTTCGCCGCGCTCGAGGAACGGGCGGTGGGCGTCGCGCCGCAGCCCGCGGCGCGCATCCTCGTGCGCAGGTCGCGGCGCGCGCGCGCGCAGGTCGAGGCGGACGACGTCTTCCGCCTGCACCGCGCGGCGCTCCGCTTCTGCGCGGACTACTTCGCCTTCCCGTTCCCCTTTCCGAAGCACGACCTGGTGCTCGTGCCCGAGTTTCCCTACGGCGGCATGGAGCACGCCGGCGCGACCTTCCTGCGCGAGGAGGCGGTGCTGTTCCCGTTCGAGCCCGCGGCGGCCGACCGCCTGCGGCGGGCGCAGCTCGTCTTCCACGAGACCGCGCACCAGTGGTTCGGCGACCTGGTGACGATGCGCTGGTTCGACGACCTCTGGCTGAAGGAAGGCTTCGCCAACCTCATGGCCGCCAAGGCCGCGGAGGCGATCACGCCGGAGCACGGCGCCTGGAACGCGTTCCACCAGCTCAAGGTCGCCGCCTACCGCACGGACGCGACGCGGGGCACCACGCCGATCCGGCAGCGCCTGCCCAACCTGTCGGCCGCGAAGTCCGCGTACGGCAGCATCGTGTACGGCAAGGCGCCGGCGGTGCTGCGCCAGGCCGAGTTCTACCTGGGCGCCGACGTGTTCCGGCGCGCGGTGCAGGCGTTCGTCCGGACGCACGCGTACGGCGCGGCCGACTGGGCGGACCTCGTGCGCGCGTTCGAACGGGCGTCCGGCCGCAAGCTCGCTCGGTGGGCCGCGGCGTGGGTCAGGCGGCGCGGGATGCCGACGGTGCGCGCCGCCTGGCGCACCGACGGCGCCGGCCGCATCGCGCGCTTCACGCTCGCGCAGTCGGACACGCTCGGCAGTGACGGCGTGTGGCCGATGCGCACCGCGCTGCTCGTCGCGGGCGACGGCGGCGCGCGCACGCTCGCAGTCGCGCTCGAGAGTCGCAGCGCGGTCGTGCGCGAGCTGGCGGGCGCCCGTGCGCCACGCTACGTCTTCGCGAACCACGGCGACTACGCGTACGGGCGTTTCCCGCTCGATCGGGCGAGCCGCGCCGCGGTGCTCGAGGACCTCGGCGCGATCCGGGACCCGTTCCTGCGCGCGCTGTTGCTCGACGCGCTGTGGGAGGAAGTGCGCGACGCGCGGCTCGCGCCGCTCGCCTACATCGATCTCGCTCTGGCGCAGGACGCGCGCGAGACCGACGAGCTGACCATCGCGAGCGTGCTCGAACGCGTCCAGACGGCGCTGCGGTGGTACCTCTCCGGCGCGCAGCGCGCCGCGGTCGCCCCCCGCGTCGAGGCGCTGTTGCTGCGCGGCATGACCGACGCGCCGGACCGGGGCCTGCGCATCACGCACTTCCGCGCCTACGTGGGCACGGCCACGACGCCGGAAGCGCGGGCGACGCTAAAGGCGCTGCTCGCCGGTACGCGAACCGTGCGCGGCGTCATCCTCAGCTCGCGCGAGCGGTTCCGCATCGTCGAGCGGCTGCTCGCGCTCGGCGATCCGGACGCGGAGCGCCTGCTCGCGGCGCAGGCGCAGGCCGACGCGAGCGACGACGGCCGCCGCCACGCATACGCGGCCGCGGCCGCGCGGGCCGACGCGGCGGCGAAGGCGGCTTGCTACAGGGCGTGGTTCGACGATCGATCGCTCGCCGAGAGCTGGATCGAGGAGGCGGTCCTGCCGTTCAACGCCGTGGAGCACGCCGCGCTCACCCGCCCGTACCTCGGGCGCGCGCTCGCGCGGCTGCCGCAGCTCCGGCGCGAGCGGAAGATCTTCTTCGTGAACCACTGGCTCGCCGCGTTCCTCGGCGGACAGACCGACGCCGAAGCGGCACGCGTGGCGCGGCGATTCCTGCGGGAGAGGAAGCTCGATCCCGACCTGCGCCGCAAAGTGCTCGCAGCGCTCGACGGGCTCGAGCGCACGGCGCGAATCCGCGCCGCGTTCGCCCACGCGGGATGAGGCGGCGCTCGCCCGAGCGCGCTACCGTTGAGCGTTCCTTTACCCAGTGCGCGCTATCCTGCGCGCTCGCCATGGGCACCCAATCGTTCTTCGCCACCTGCCCGCGCGGCCTCGAGTCGCTGCTCGCCGCCGAGCTCGCCGCCTGCGGCGCGAGCAAGATCGGTCCGACTGGCGGCGGCGCGCATTTTCGCGGCGACCTTGCCGTCTGTTATCGGGCGAACCTCGAGAGCCGGGTCGCCACGCGCATCCTCTGGCGCGTGGCCGAGGCGCCCTACCGCCACGAGCAGGACGTCTACGACGCGGCGCACGCGCAGGACTGGCCGGCGCGCTTCCGGGTGGAGCGCTCGATCCGCGTCGACGTCAACGCGGTGCGCTCGCCGCTGCGCAGCCTCGAGTTCGCGACGCTGCGCATCAAGGACGCGGTGTGCGACCGGTTTCGCGCGGTGGTGGGCACGCGGCCCGACGTCGACACCCGCTCCCCGGACGTGCGCGTCCACGCGTTCCTGGACGAGCGCACGGTCACGCTCTACCTCGACACCTCGGGCGAGCCGCTCTACAAGCGCGGCTGGCGGGGGCGCACGGGCGAAGCGCCGCTCAAGGAGAACCTGGCGGCGGGCATCGTCGCCCTCACCGGCTGGACGGGCGACGAGCCGTTCCTCGACCCGATGTGCGGCAGCGGGACGATCCTGCTCGAGGCCGCCGCGATCGCGCTCGGCATCGCGCCCGGCAGCCGCCGTGCGTTCGGCTTCGAGCGCCTCGAGGGCTTCGACGCGCAGCGCTGGGGCGAGCTGCGCGACCGGGCGCAGGCGCGCGAGCAGCGCACCCGGCCGGTCGCGATCTTCGGCTCGGACCGGTACGGCGCCGAGCTCGCCAAGGCGCGCGCGGCCATCGCGGCGGCCGGGCTCGACGGCATCGTGCAGCTGAAGCAGGCGAACCTGCTGGAGCTCTCGCCGCCGGCGCCGGCCGGGGTGCTGGTGGCGAACCCGCCCTACGGCGTGCGCATCGGGGCGGACGCCGAGCTCGCGGCGTTCTACCCGAAGCTGGGCGACGCGCTCAAGGCGCGTTTCGCGGGCTGGCGCTGCTTCTTCCTCACCGCCGACCTGCGGCTTGCGAAGATGATCGGGCTCAAGGCCGCGCGGCGCACGCCGCTCTTCAACGGCCCGCTCGAGTGCCGGCTGTTCGAGTACCGCATGGTGGCGGGCGCGCTGCGCCGGCCTTCCCCGGCACCCCCCGACGCGCTATAAAGGCGTCCCGAGCGAAAGGAGCAAGGCAATGGCACACACCTACGACGAGCTCAAGCACAAGACGGTGGCGGAGCTGCGCGAGCTCGCGAAGACCACCGAGCACGAGGCGGTGCAGGGCTACACCCAGATGAACAAGGACCACCTGCTGGTGGCCCTGTGCAAGGCCCTCGGCATCGAGGCGCACCTCCACCAGCACCACCACGCGGCGGGCGAGGAGCGCGGCAAGCTCAAGGCGCGCATCCGGGCGCTGAAGAAGAAGCGCGACGAGATCCTCGCCTCGCCCGACCACGCCGCGCTGAAGGCGGTGCTGAACGAGATCCGCGGGCTGAAGCGGGCGACGCGGCGGCTGTAGCGCCGCGCCGGCGTCGTCACGGATCCGGGAACTGGAAGGTGATGACCAGGACGTCGGCGCGTGCGCGCACCGACGGCGGCAGCGGCGGGAACGGCGCGGCGTCGCGGGCCGCCGCGCGCATGCGCCGATCGAACGCGGTATTCCCCGACGCCCGGTCGAGCTCGACGTCCTGGAGCGCGCCGTCGGCGCGGATGAAGACCGACACGAGAGCGAGGCGCCCGGACCCTGCGGCCGCGCCCTGCGCCGTCTCGACGATCCGCTGGCGCACGGTCCCCACGTACTGCGCGTAGGGCTCGTCCGCCGTGCGTCCGCCCACGAATGCCCGCCGCGGCAGGGCGGCAGCGCGCTCGAGCTGCGCGTCGACCTGCCGCTGCAGGGTCTGGATCCGGTCGGCCAGCGCCGCACCCGCGCGCGGTGGTTCGCCCGCCGCGGCCGGCGTCCGGCGCACCGCCACCTGGACGCTCGAGCCGGCCTCCTTCTCGTAGCCGACGCGAAAGCCGAGCGGCTGCGCGCGGCCGCGCGCGTAGGCCGCCGCCAGCGCGCGCTGCGTACCCGGCGGGAACAGGTGGTGCGGCTTCGTGAACCGGCCGTACAGCGCGACGGCGTGGTCGCGGGCGAGCAGATCGTAGTCGAGGCCGGTCTCGTCCTGCCAGATCGACGGCGCCCGGCGCGCGATCGCGTCGCGCACGATCGAGAACTGCGGGTGCTGCGGCAGGTGCGAGGCCGACTTGAGCACCGTGCGGTTCGCGGCCGCTTCCTCGATCCACGTGCGGCTCGCCCGGTGCCGGGCGAGGTAGCCGTCCGACAGATCCATCCGCACGTAGTCGAGCAGCACGATGCGGCCGTCCTTCGCGAGCGTGATCCGCGCCGATTCCCAGGTGCTGCGGCTTGCCCGGTCCCCCGCGGCCGGCTCGAG
>JAGVSZ010000380.1 GCA_019137045.1 Betaproteobacteria bacterium | reverse complement strand
TCGCCGCCGCCGCCGCCCTGGCGGCGCGCGCCGTGGAGCCGCGCGTCGTGGACTGGCTCCTCGCCTCGCACGCCTCGGTCGAGCGCGGCCACCGCCACGCGCTGCGCGCGCTCGGGCTCGAGCCGCTCGTCGACCTCGCCCTGCGCCTCGGCGAAGGGACCGGCGCCGCGCTCGTCGTCCCGCTCGTGAACGCCGCGCTGAAGCTGCACGCGGAGATGGCCACCTTCGCCGAGGCGGGCGTCGCCGCGCGCGCATGACCGGGCCGCTGCTCGTCACGCTGCTCAGGCACGGCGCGGTGGCGGGGCGGCCGAACGTCTTCCGCGGCGCCTCCGACCCGCCGCTCAGCGAAACCGGCTGGGCGCAGATGCAGCGCGCGCTCACCGCGATCGACGAGCCGCCGATCGCGGCGATCGCGTCCTCGCCGCTCGTGCGCTGCCGCACCTTCGCCGAGAGCGTCGCGGCGGCGCGCGGCCTCCCGCTCGTCGTCGCGGCGGAGTTCGCCGAGCTGCGCTTCGGCGCCTGGGAGGAGCTCGACACCGAGGAGGCGCGCGCCCTCGATCCGGATCGGCTCGCGGCGTTCCGCCGCGACCCGAGCGCGGTGGCGCCGCCCGGCGGCGAGCACTACCTGGACTTCGCGGCGCGGGTGCGCACCGCGTTCGCGCAGTGGACGAGCGCGCAGCGCGGGCACGCGCTGCTCGTCACGCACGCGGGCGTGATCCAGGCGCTCGTCGCCGACGCGCTCCGCCTGCCGCCGACGAGCTTCGGCCGCATCGCCCTGCCGCCGGCGGCGACCTGCCGCCTGTCGCTCGCCGCGGGCGAGCCGCCGCGGCTCCTCGCGCTCAACTTCGCCGCCTGACGATGCGCGGGCTCGTCCTCGCGTTCCAGTTCCTCACGCGGCTCCCGACGCCGCGGCTCGCCGGGTTCGAGCCCGGGGAGCTCGCCCGCGCGGCGATCTGGTTCCCGCTCGTCGGCGCGGTGATCGGCGCCGCGGTGGCCGCCGCGCTCGCGCTCGGCGCGCGCGTCGACCCGTGGCTGGGCGCGATCGCCGGCCTGCTCGTCTGGGTGTGGATCACCGGCGCGCTGCACCTCGACGGGCTGGCCGACCTCGCCGACGCGCTCGGCGCCGCGCACCGCGATCCGCGGCGCGTGCTGGAAGTGCTGCGCGATCCGCACGTCGGCGCCTTCGGCGTGATCGCCCTGGTGCTGGTGCTCGCGACGAAGCTCGTCCTGCTCGCGCTCGCGGCCCGGGCGCTCCCGCCGCTCGCCGACGCGGGGCGCGCCGCGGCGATCGCCGGCGACGCGGCCCCGCTCGTCGCGCTCGCCCTCGTCCCCGCCTGGGCGCGTCTCGGCGCGGTGGTCTGGTCGCAGTCGCTGCCGCCGCTCGCGCCGGGCAGCGGCGAGCGTTTCGCCTGGCGCGCGCAGCGCGCGAGCGTCGCCGTCTGGGCCGCCGCGCTCCTCGCGGCCAGCGTGTGGGTCTTTGCGCCGCTCGCGGTCGCGCCGGTCGCGATCGCGCTGTGGTGGGCCTTTCTCAGGCGCCGGCTGGGCGGCATGACCGGGGACGCGCTCGGCGCCGGCATCGAGATCTGCGAGACCGCGCTCCTCGCGGTCGTCGCGGTGGCCTGCGCCGTCTGGGCGCAGCGATGATCGGCGCGCGCCACGCGTTCCTGCTCGGCGCGCTCGCGCTGTTCGCGCTCGCCAGCGTCGCGATCGCGCTCGTGGCGGGCAGCGTCGCGATCGCGCCGGGCGCCGTCCTCGACGCGCTGCGCGCGCCGCCCGGCGCGCTGGACGGGGACATCGTGCGCGAGCTGCGCCTGCCGCGCGCGCTCGATGCCTTCGCGACCGGCGGCCTGCTCGCGGTCGCGGGCGTGCTGATGCAGGTGCTGGTCCGCAATCCGCTCGCCGACCCGTACGTGCTCGGCATCTCGGGCGGCGCGGCGGTGGGCGCGCTCGGCGCGATCCTGGCCGGCGCCGCCGGGCTCGTGGTCCCCGGCGCGGCGTTCGCGGGCGCGGCGGCGTCGACCGCCCTGGTGCTCGTGCTCGGGCGCGTAGGGGGCAGGTGGATGCCCACCCGCCTCCTGCTCGTCGGCGTGATCATCGCCGCCGGCTGGGGCGCGGTCGTCACGTTCATGCTGGCGGTCGCCCCCGACCAGCGCCTGCGCGGGATGCTCTTCTGGCTGATGGGCGATCTCAGCCTCGCGACCGGCGGCGGGCCGTCCCTGGCGGCCCTGGCGGTCGGCGGCGCCGCGGCGCTCGTGCTCGCGCGCAAGCTGAACCTGCTCGCCCAGGGCGACGACCAGGCGGCGCTCCTCGGCGTCGAGGTCGCGCCGACGCGCCTCGCCGTCCTCCTCGTCGCCGCGGCGCTCACCGCCGCGGCCGTGGTCACGGCGGGGACGATCGGCTTCATCGGCCTCGTGGTGCCGCACCTCGTGCGCCTCGCCGCGGGCCACGATCACCGCGTGCTCGTCCCCGCGGCCGCGCTCGGCGGCGGCGCGCTGCTCGTCCTCGCCGACACGCTCGCGCGCACGCTCCTCGCCCCGCAGCAGCTCCCGGTGGGCGTGGTGACCGCGGTCATCGGCGTGCCGCTCTTCCTCGCGCTGCTCGTGCGCCGCAGCCGATGAGCGCGCCGCTGCTCGAGGCGCGCGCGCTCGCGGTCGAGATCGCCGCCAAGACGGTCTGCGACCGGCTGGCGCTGCGCGTCGCGCGCGGCGAGCGCTGGGCGGTGCTCGGCGTGAACGGCGTCGGCAAGACCACGCTGCTGCGCACGCTCGCGGGCCTGCGCCCCCCGGAGGCGGGGGAGGTGCTGCTCGCCGGCCGGCCGCTCGCCGCGGCGAGCGGCCGCGCGCGCGCGCGCCTGCGCGGCATGCTGCTGCAGTCGGAGCACGATGCGT
>JAGVSZ010000519.1 GCA_019137045.1 Betaproteobacteria bacterium | reverse complement strand
GCCGGCGCTCGCCGCCGACCGTGCTGCAGCTAGGCCGCTCGAGGGATTCGCGCTCGACCGCGCCACCGAGGAGCGGCTGCTCGCGCTCGACCCCGAGCGGCTCTCGGCGCAGGAGGTGCAGGAGGTGCTCGCGCGGGCGCCGGCGCCGCGCATCATCGGCCTGCACGGCAGCGTCCCGATCGTGACGATGGCGCCGTTCGCGCAGTTCCTCATCGCGATGGGCTACCCGGCCGAGCGCCTGCGCAATCCGGCGGACGGCCGCTACACGTACTCGAGCTTCGCGGACAGCCGTGAGATCGCGGGTCTCCTCGCCTGGCACTACGAGCACGAGGGGATCGTGCCGATGCTGATCGGCCACAGCCAGGGGGGGATGCTGGTCGTGAAAGTGCTCCAGGATCTGGCCGGCGCCTCGGGCGACCGCATCAGCGTCTGGAACCCGCTGACCGGCGCGGCGGAGGACCGGAGCACGATCGTCGATCCGCTCACCGGGGACGAGCGGCCGGTCGTCGGGTTGCACGTGCCCTATGCGGCCGCGCTCGCCACCGGCAGCCTGATGCGCGTCGTGCTCGGGCAATGGGGCATGGTGGCGCGCCTGCGCACGGTGCCCGACACCGTGGACGAGTTCACCGGCTACTTCATCGAGTGGGATCTGATCGCCGGGACCTCGCCGGGGTCGGCGCAGTCCGACCCCTATCGCCCGACCGGCACCGCCAGGGTGCGCAACGTCACCCTGCCCGCGGAGTACTCGCACGTGTCGCTGCCGGACGCGGCGCACCTGGCGGCAAACGAGGCGACGCGCGCCTGGATCGAGCGCTACGCGCCGGGATTGCAGCCGCCCGCTGCGGACGGGCTCGACACCCGCAATCTCCTGCACGCTGCGGACATCTGGTTCAGCGTGAAGAAGCACTGGTGCCTCGAGGCCCAGCGGCTCGTCCGCGCCCGGCGCGCAGTCCTGCAGGCGAGGCGCTGACTTGCAGGGCCGCCTGAACCTGTTCCAGCGGATGATGCTGCGGTGGCGGGAGCTGCATCCCTACAACCCGGTTCACGTCGTGCGGGTTCCGGCGGCCCTCGAGCGTGCGCGGCTGCAGGCCTGCATCGACGGCCATCTCGAGGCGCTCGGGCTGACCGGACTCGTCGTCGACCTGAAGCGCTGGCGGTTCCGCTATGACGGCGGACCGGCGCGGGCGAACCTCGCCGTGTGCGCGGCGGGCGACGATCCGCTCGGCACGCTCGGGCGCGAGATCGAGCGCGAGTTCAACGCGCCGTTCCCTGCCGTCGCACAGTCCACGCCATTCCGTTTCGTGGCGGTCGATTTGGGCGGCGAGTTCCAGCTCGCCCTGGCCTACGACCACTTCGTGGCCGGCGGCGACGCGATTGCGCTGGTGCTCAAAGGGATTGCGGAGCGGTACGTCGGCCGGCCGCCGGGCGGCAGCGACACGGCGCGCTTCGAGCGCTACCCGCCGACGTACCGCCGGCTGCTCCTGCGTCATCCGCTGCGGGCCTTGGCCGCGCTGTCGGCGCTGCCGGGGATGGTGGGGGCCTCGCGGCGTGCGTTTCGCCCGCCTTACGGGCGCGCGGACGACCAGTACAATGCGTTCAAGTACTTCAGCCTGGGGCCGCGGGCGGCAGGCGGGCTGCGAGGCGCGGGCAAGGCGTGGGGAGTCACGTTCAACGATCTCCTGATCGCCGCCGCGCTGCGCGCGCTCGCGCCCTGCGCGGCGGAGCGGACGCACCAGCCCCGACGACGCGAGCTTGCGGTGGCATCGATCGTGAACATCAGGGACGACCTGGGCGCGGGAACGGGCGCGACGGTGAGCCCGTTTCTCGCCTCCTTCCGCGTCTCGCACGCCGTGCCGCCGGGAATCGGTCTGCGCGAGCTGGTGGCGGCGGTCCACGCCGAGACGGCGCGCATCAAGGCACGGCGGCTCGATCTGCTGAGCCTGGCCGCGCTGGCCGCATCGGCGCTGATGTGGCCGTTCCTCTCGGCTTCCCAGCGCGCGCGCTTCTTCGTCAAGTACTACCCCTCCTGGGCGGGTGTGACCACGCTCAACGTGAACGCCCTGTGGGGCCGGGGGGACGGCGGCGAGGCGCCCTTCGACTATCTGCGCGCGGTCCCGACCGGGCCGCTGTGCCCGATGATCTTCGCCGTCACCACCGTGAAGGACGCGCTCCACGTCGGCGTTTCCTACCGCAAGGCGGCGTTCTCGAGCGCGACCGTCGACCAGGTGGCGGGCGAGTTCGTGCGTTGCCTCGAGAGCCTCCACGAGGGCCAGCCGGCATGATCGCGCGCGCGCGCGCCTTCGCGCTCTTCCTCGCGCTCGTCCTCGCCGGCTGCGCCACGGCGCCGACCGGCACCGATCGCGTCCGCCTGGAGGCACAGCGCATCGCGCCGGGCTCGGTGCTCGCCGAGACGCACGTCGCGCCCGAGCTCCAGAACAGGATCTTCGCGCTCGACCCGGAGCACGTGAGCGACGCCGAGGTCCGCACCGTGCTCGCCGCCGGACCGACGCCACGCATCGTCAACTTGCACGGCGGCATCTATCCCGTCCACCTGGTCATGGAGTCGTTCGCGCGGTTCCTGATCGACATGGGCTACCCGGAGGAGAAGATCCGCCACCCGGGCGACGGGCGGCTGTCGCACAGCCCGTACGAGAACAGCGAGCAGATCGCGGGCCTGATCGCGTGGTACTACGAGCACGACGGGATGCGGCCGCTGATCGTCGGGCACAGCCAGGGCGGCATCCAGGCGGTCAAGGACCTGCACGTGCTCGCCGGGGACTACGGCGACGCGGTCCGCGTGTGGAACCCGCTGACCGATCGCGCGGAGGACCGCACCACCTTCATCGCTCCGCTGACCGGCCGCGAGCGGCCGGTCGTCGGCTTGAAAGT
>JAGVSZ010000256.1 GCA_019137045.1 Betaproteobacteria bacterium | reverse complement strand
CGAGGCTTATCTCCTCGAGGTGCTCGCGGACTTCCAGGTCACGATTCCCGAGATCGGCACGGTGCGGGCGGAGGAGCCGCCGATCGTCGTCATCACCTCGAACCGCACGCGCGAGATCCACGACGCGGTGAAGCGCCGCTGCCTCTACCACTGGGTGGACTACCCGAACGCGCAGCGCGAGCTCGAGATCCTGCGCCGCAAGGCGCCCGGCGCCTCGGAGCGGCTGTCGCAGGAAGTGGTCGGCTTCGTGCAGCGCCTGCGCGCGATGGATCTCTTCAAGCTGCCCGGGGTGGCGGAGACGATCGACTGGTCGCAGGCGCTGGTGGCGCTCGACACGCTCGCGCTCGACCCGGAGACGATCAACAACACGCTCGGCGCGCTGCTGAAGTACCAGGACGACATCGCGCGCGTCCAGGGCACGGAGGCCGCGCGCATCCTGTCCGAAGTGAAGGCGGAGCTCGCGACCGCCTGAGCCGCGCCCGGCCGGGGCTAGAGCCCGGCGAGCTTCAGCACCTCCGCGCGCGCGAGCTTCAGCGCCTCGCCCGCCGCGAGGATCTCCTCCCAGGTCGTCGCATCCACCGCCAGTCCCTTGGCGGCCCGCTCCCTGCGCCGCGCGCGCTCCGGATCCCCCGCGATCAGCACGCCCTCGGCGCCGGCGGCGGGCGGCGAGGCCTTCTCCCACGCGATGAACGCTTCGGCCTGCGCGGCGAGGAACTGCGCGGTGCCGAGCGCCTCGGGGTCGATCAGGATCGAGAGCATCCCGTTCATCACGCGCATCTTCCCCTGGTCGGGGAGGTGCTGCGTGCCGCCGCCGGCGAGCGCGCCGCCGAGCAGCTCGCACGCGAGCGCGAGCCCCGAACCCTTGTGCTCGCCGAAGGGCATGATCGCGCCGAAGGGCGGGATCACGCTGTAGCGCGGGTCGGTGGAGGGATCGCCCTTGTCGTCGATCACGATGCCCGGCTCGAGGCGCTTGCCCTGGTTGTGGGCGACGCGGGTCTTGCCCTGCGCGATGCGGCTGGTGGCGAAGTCGAGCACGAAGTGCTCGCCGTTCGGGCGCGGGATGCCGATGCACACCGGATTGGTGCCGAAGCGCGCGTCGCGCCCGCCCCAGGGCGCGACGATCGGCCGCGAGATCACGTTGACGAAGTGGAGCGACACGAGCCCCGCCGCGAGGCACTGCTCGGCCCAGTGGCCGATGCGCCCCAGGTGGTGCGAGTTGCCGAGCGCGACCACGCACGAGCCGTGCTTGCGCGCCCGCTCGATCCCGAGCGCCATCGCCTCCAGCCCGATCACCTGCCCGTAGCCCGCGCGGCCGTCGAGGCGCAGCATCGTCCCGGCGTCGAGGACGACCTGCGGGTGCTGGTTGACGGCGAGCCCGCCCTCCAGCAGGGCCTTCACGTAGCGCGGGATCATGCCGACGCCGTGCGAGTCGTGGCCGGCGAGGTTGGCCGCCACGAGGTTGCCGGCGACCAGCGCCGCTTCGCGCGCCTCCGAGCCGCCCTGCGCCACGATGGCCTCGACCGCGGCCTCGAGGCGCGGCGCTGCGATGACGATCTCCGGTGCCGCCACGGGGTGCTCCGTCGGAACGAGGCCGCTACTCTCGCACAGCGTCCGGCGCGCCGCCAAGCGATGCGATAATCCCGCGCCATGGAAGGCCCGCAGGTCCGCGTCCCGCCCGCCGGCAGGGGCAAGCTCGCCGAGAACGTCATGCACTTCGCGCGCGTGCTGCGCGCGGCCGGCCTCCCGGTCGGCCCGGGAAAGGTGCTCGACGCGCTGGCGGCGCTCGAGATCGCCGGGGTCGAGCGCCGCGACGACTTCTACTGGACGCTCGCCGCGGTGTTCGTCGACCGGCGCGAGCAGTTCGAGCTCTTCGACCAGGCGTTCCACATCTTCTGGCGCGACCCGAAGCTGCTCGAGCGGGTGATGTCGCTCTTCCTGCCGCAGGTGCAGGGGCGGGTCCAGGAGGAGCAGCCGGAGATGTCGAACCGCCTCGCCGACGCGCTGCTGCCGCGCGACAAGCCCGGCGAGACGCCGGAAGCGCCGCAGGAGATCGAGCTCGACGCGACCTTCACCGTCTCGGAGCGCGAGGTGCTGCAGCGCGCCGACTTCGAGTCGATGACGAACGAGGAGCTCGCGCAGGCGAAGAAGCTGATCGCGAACCTGCGCCTGCCGATCCCCGAGGTGCGCACGCGCCGGCTCGTGCCCGACGCGCGCGGGCGCCGGGTCGACCTGCGCGCCACCCTGCGCGCGACGCTGCGCTCGGGCGCCGACATCATCCCGCTGCGCCGCCGCTCGCCGGAGTCGCGCCACCCGCCGCTCGTCGTGCTGTGCGACATCTCCGGCTCGATGAGCCGCTACTCGCGCATGTTCCTGCACTTCCTGCACGCGATCACCAACGACCGCGACCGGGTGCACACGTTCGTCTTCGGCACGCGCCTCACCAACATCACGCGCCACCTGCGCCACCGCGACGTGGACGTGGCGCTGGCGGGCGTCGCCGCCGCGGTCGCCGACTGGTCCGGCGGCACGCGCATCGGCGCGAGCATCAAGGAATTCAACCTGCGCTGGTCGCGCCGGGTGCTCGGGCAGAACGCCGTGCTGCTCCTCATCACCGACGGCCTCGACCGCGACCTCGGCAAGGACCTCGGCCCGGAGATGGAGCGGCTGCACAAGAGCTGCCGCAAGCTCATCTGGCTCAATCCCCTGCTGCGCTACGAGGGCTTCGAGCCGCGGCCGCTCGGCGTGCGGGTCATGCTGCCGCACGTGGACGCCTTCCTGCCGGCGCACAATATCGACAGCCTGATCGCGCTCGGGCGCGCGCTCTCGTCCCTGCCGGACGGCGCGGCCCCGGCGCGGCGGGCCGCCTGACCCCCGTCCACCCGGAACGAAGAGGAACGACGATGGAGATGACCGGTGAGCAGCTGATCGCGCTGCCGCAGCAGCGCGTGTGGGAGGGCCTCAACGACCCCGCGGTGCTCAAGGCCTGCATCCCGGGCTGCGAGACGATCGAGAAGGTCTCCGACAGCGAGTACCGCGTCGCGCTGACGGCGGCGGTGGGCCCGGTGAAGGCGAAGTTCAACGGCAAGCTGCTGTTGGCCGACCTCGATCCGCCCAACTCCTACACCCTGACGTTCGAGGGCTCGGGCGGCGCCGCGGGGTTCGGCAAGGGCGGCGCGCAGGTCGCGCTCGCGCCCGAGGGCACGGGGACGAAGCTCTCCTACAAGGCGAACGCGCAGGTCGGCGGCAAGCTCGCGCAGGTGGGTTCGCGCCTGATCGACGGCGTGGCGAAGAAGATGGCCGACGAGTTCTTCCAGCGCTTCAACCTCCATCTCGCCGGCCCGGCGCCGGCGGCGCCGGCCCCAGCGGCGGCGGCGGCGGTCGAGCAGGGACCGTGGCTCACCCCGGTCTGGGCGTTCGCCGCGTCGTTCGTGGTCGCGCTCGCCCTCATCTGGATCCTGGGGTGACGCGCCCGGCGGCGATCGGCTGCACCAGGTCGCCCGCCCCGAGCAGCCCGGCGGCGGCTCGCGCCCTATCCCGGGCGTCCGGGCGTCGCGGTGCGGGTGGGGGAGATCCGGCGCGCGAGCTCGACCAGCTCGCGCACCGCGGACAGGTACTTCTCGTACCCGACGTCGGTCGAGTTGCGGTGCGTGCCGTTCGCGATCAGCAACAGGCGCTTGGGGTCGCGCGCCGCCGCGTACAGCCGCTCGGTCATCGCGGGCGGGACGAACCGGTCGGCGGTGCCGTGCACGAATAGGATCGGCGCGCTCACCGCCGGCACCTTGGCGAGCGAGTCGAAGCGCTGCGTGATCAGCCCGTCCAGCGAGAGGCTGGTGTAGCCGAGCGCATCCACCATGTCGCGGATCGAGGTGAAGCTCGACTCGACGATCACTCCGGCGACGTCGTCGTTGCGCGTCGCGAGCTCGATCGCCACCGCGCCGCCCAGCGAGTGCCCGTACAGGAAACGCCGCGCGGGGTCGCGCTCCCGCCCGCGCAGGTGCTCCCACGCGGCCTGCGCGTCGGCGTACGCCTGCGCCTCCGAGGGCAGCGCGCCGTCGCTGCGCCCGAAGCCGCGGTAGTCGATCGCCAGCACCGCGAAGCCCATGCGGTGGAGCTGTCCGATGCGGCGCAGATTGTTGGAGAGGCTCCAGCGCGCGCCGTGCAGGTAGAGCAGCGCGGGCGCGCCGGCGTCGGCGGCGGGAAACCACCACCCGTTCACGCGTTCGCGCTCGCCTCCGGCGCCCGGCACCGCGAGCCACACCTCGTCGAAGCGCAGCCCGAGGTCGGCGGGGGTCGCCTGCACCTCGCGCTGCGGGCGGAAGATCCACTCGCGCTGCTTCACGTCGAGGTAGGCGCACCCTCCGGCCGCGAGGGTGACGGCGGCCAGCACCGCCGCCACGCCGCGAGTGAACCCGGCCGTCATTCCCGCGCGCGCTCCCGTGCCTCGTCGCGCGCCGCTAGCGCTTCGTCCCGGTCCAGCGCGACTCGGGACCGGTCTCGAGCTTCATCGTGCCTTCGAGCGCGTTGCCGTTGATGCGGCCGCTGAAGTCGCGCCGCACGCCGCCCTGGTCGACGAACGAAAAGGCGATCCGGTCGCCGTGCAGCTTGGCGTCGCGCAGCCCCGCGTTGACCGTGCCGAGCTTCACCGAGCCCTCGAGCATCTGGTACTTCTGCTCGAGCGTGACGTCGAGGACGTCGCCGCCGGAGACGAGGCGCCAGGTGCCCGCGGCCTTCGCCGGGACCAGCCAGAAGTAGGCCCGCCGCCCGTCGATGGTGGTGATCTCGTCGGGCTGCCAGTCGTCCATGTTGAACTGGTGCGAGACGATGCGCGTGCCGGGCTTCATGTCGAGCAGCTTCGGGCGCAGCTTCAGGTTCAGCCCGGGCAGCAGGTACATCGTGATCACCGTCGCCTGGCTGAAATCGCTCTCGAAGATGTCGGCCTTGGCGAAGCGCGCCTTGCCCGCCACCCCCTCCTTCGCCGCGTTGCGGTTGGAGAGATCGACCATGTCGGGGTTGTACTCGATGCCCATCGAGCGGGCGCCGAACTTCTTCGCCGCGGCGATCGCGATGCGGCCGTCGCCCGAGCCGAGGTCGATCACGAAGTCGTTCGGGGTGGTCTGCGCCATGCGCAGCATCCGCTCGACCAGCTCCTCGGGGGTCGGCACCCAGATCACGTCCTTGCCGGCCTGCCCGACCTGGGGCGCGAAGTCTTCCTTCTTCTGGGCTTGGGCCGCGGCGGTGGCGGCGACTGCGACGAGGGCCAGCGCGGCGGCGGCCCGGCGGACGAGCGTGGAGGACCTCAAGACCTTCTCCCTTGCGTGATGGGCCGGCCGGGCCGGCGAAGGGCGCAGAGTTTAGCATCGACCCTCGCGCGCCCCGGTGGTTCCCGGCCCTGCCGTCGCCCCGGGCGCGCCCGGGGTCCGGGGCGCCGCGATCGGGGCGCGAGCGGCAGATTTGCACAGCGTGCCACGGGGACCATGGCGGCGCGGGCGCGCGCCCGTTCCATAATCGCCCGATGGGAGGAGACCACCCGGCCGTCACCCGGCCCCCCGTCGATGCGTTCGAGCTCGCCGGCACCGGGATCGCGATCATCGACGCGAGCGGGGTCGTGCTGCGCGCCAACCCGGCCTACTGCGAGCTCGTCGGCCGGAGGGAGGCCGAGCTGGTCGGCCAGGCCCTCTCCCTCGTGTTTCCGCGCGAGCAGCAGGCCCTTGCGCGCCGCGCCCTGAAGGCCGCGCTCGCGCCGGCGACGCTGCCGCTGCCGAGCTACTGGACGCTGGTGCGGCCCGACGGCCGGACCGTCGCCGCCCTGCTCACCGTGCGTCCCGCCGGCTTCGACGACACGCTCGCGGTGGTCACCGCGACCGACGTCACCGCCCTCGCCGCCACCGAGGCGCGGCTCACCGCGGTGCTGGAGGAGAGCCGCCTGATCCTCGAGCACGCCCAGGTCGGGGTCGCCTTCGTGCGGCGCGGCCGCGTGATGCGCGCCAACGCGACCTGCGCGCGCATGTTCGGGTACGGCGAGCGCGAGCTCGTCGGCGAGCCGGCGGCGGAGCTGCTCGCCCCCGCCGGCGCGCCCGCGCCGGCGAGCGGCGTGCTCGAGGCGGCGTGGAACGGCGAGCGGCTGCTGCGCCGGCGCGACGGGTCGGAGTTCTGGTGCGAGATCGACATCCAGCCGTTCGGCGCTCCCGGCGACCCCGGGCAGGCGATCCTGACGCTGCGCGACGTCACCGCGCGGCGCCTGGCGCAGGACGAGCTCGCGCGCCTGATGCTCGACCAGCGCGCGCTGCTCGACAACGCCTCGGTCGCGATCCTGTTCACCCGCGAGCGGCGCGTGCAGCGCTGCAACCGGCGCGCGGAGGAGCTGCTCGGCTACGGCCCGGGCGAGCTCATCGGCCTGCCCGGCATGGTCTTCTACCCCGACGCCGAGGCCTACGCGGCGATCGGCCGCGAGGCCGGCCCGATCCTCGCGCGCGGCGAGGCGTTCAGGACCGAGCTGCAGCTCGCGCGCAAGGACCGCTCGCTGCTCTGGTGCCGCCTGCACGCGAAGGCGGTGAACCCGCACGCGACCGGCGAGGGCACGATCTGGATCGCCGAGGACATCAGCGAGGCGCGCCTCGCGAGCGAGTCGCTCGGGCGGCTGCTGCGCGAGCTCTCCACCATCTTCGACAACGCGGCGGTCGGGATCGCCTACACGCGCGAGCGGATCTTCCTGCGCTGCAACCGCAAGCAGGAAGAGCTCTTCGGGTACGGGCTGGGCGAGCTCGAGGGGCAGAGCGCCGCGGTGCTCTTCCCGGACGCGGACGCGTTCGAGGCGTTCGGCGCCCGCTCCGAGGCGGTGATCGCCTCCGGCGAGACCTACGAGGCGGAGATCGTGAACCGGCGCCGCGACGGCTCGTCCGTCCTGTGCCACGTCTCGGGCCGCGCGATCGACCCGGCCGACCTCGCGCAGGGCGTGATCTGGATCATCCAGGACGTGACCGCCGAGCGCGCCGCGCAGCAGGAGCTCGTGCGCGGCCGCGACCAGCTCGAGCAGCGCGTCGCCGAGCGCACCCACGCGCTCGCGCGCAAGAACGTGGAGCTGCAGTCCGAGATCGGCGAGCGCCGCCTGATCGAGGAGGAGCTGCGGGTGCGCAGCGAACGGCTCCTCTTCCACCGCAACCAGCTGCTCGCGCTCGCGCGCCGCGACCGGTCGGACTTCGCGCAGGCGCTGCGCGAAGTCCTCGCGGTGGCGTGCACGACGCTGCGCCTGGACCGCGCGAGCTTCTGGCGCATGTCCCCGGACGCGCGGGCGCTGCGCTGCGAGGCGGTGTTCCGCGCCGACGGCGGGGTGGACGCGGCGCCGGTGCCCGCGCTGCTCGGCGCCGGCGAGCACGCCGAGTACTTCCGTGCGATCGGGGCGAACGAGATCGTCGCCGCCGACGACGCCGGCAGCCACCCGGCCACCCGCTCGCTCTACCCGGTGTACATGCGGCCGCTCGGCATCGCCTCCACGCTCGACCTGCCGGTGTGGCTCGACGGGCGCGTCGTCGGGATGGTGTGCCTGGAGGCGATCGCCGCGCCGCGCGCCTGGCAGCCCGAGGAGATCGACTTCGCCTCCGGCGTGGCGACGATGGTCGCGCTCGCGATCGAGGCCTCGCACCGGCGCGACGCCGAGGCGCGCCTGGTGCGGCTCGCGCACTACGACTCGCTCACCGGGCTGCCGAACCGGAACCTGCTGCACGACCGCCTGCGGCAGGCGCTCGTCTACGCCGCGCGCCACCGCTCGCGCGTGGCGCTCATGTTCCTCGACCTCGACCGCTTCAAGACCATCAACGACTCGCTCGGCCACCACGTCGGCGACCGGATCCTCAAGGAGGTCGCGGCGCGCCTCACCCGCACGCTGCGCAGCGGCGACACCGTCGCGCGCCTCGGCGGCGACGAGTTCGTGGTGGTGCTGCAGGAGGTGCGCGAGCCGAACGACGCCGCGCACGTGGCGCAGAACCTGCTGCGCGAGCTCGCCCCGCCGTGCGCGGTGGACGGGCGCGAGCTGCACCTTTCGGCCAGCATCGGGATCACCATCTTCCCCGACGACGGGCGCGAGGCCGACGTGCTGATGAAGCACGCCGACGTGGCGATGTACCACGTCAAGGAGGGCGGGCGCAACGGCTACCAGTTCTTCGCCGCCACCATGAACCAGCAGGCGAACCGGCGGCTCACGATCGAGAACGAGCTGCGCCGCGCCATCCGCCGCGGCGAGCTGGTGCTGCACTACCAGCCGCAGTACGACATCGAGCGCGGGGAGCTGCGCACGCTCGAGGCGCTGGTGCGCTGGCTGCACCCCGAGCGCGGCCTGGTGATGCCGGGCGGCTTCATCACCATCGCCGAGGACGGCGGGCTCGCGCAGGCGCTCGGCGACTGGACGCTGCGCGAGGCGTGCCTGCAGAGCGAGCGCTGGCGGCGCGCCGGCATCGAGCCGGTCCCGATCGCGGTCAACCTGTCGGCGCGCGCGTTCCGCGAGCGCTCGCTGCCCGACACGCTGCGCGCGATCCTGCAGGAGACCGGCGTGGACGCGCGCATGCTGGAGCTCGAGATCACCGAGAGCGCGCTGATGCAGCACTCGGAGGCCACCGCCACCACCCTCGCCGAGCTCTCGGCGATGGGCATCCAGCTCGCGGTGGACGACTTCGGCACCGGCTACTCGAGCCTCGCCTACCTCAAGCGCTTCCCGATCGACAAGCTGAAGATCGACCGCTCGTTCGTGCGCGAGGTCCCGGGCAACGTGGACGACGCGGCGATCACGCAGGCGATCATCTCGCTCGCGCGCACCCTCGGCCTGCGGGTGGTGGCCGAGGGCGTGGAGACCGGCGCCCAGCTCGAGTTCCTGCGCCGCCACGGCTGCGACGGCGTGCAGGGCCACCTCTTCTGCCCGCCCTGCGACCCGGGCGAGACCGAGCGCCTCTTCGGCCCGAGCCCGGCGCGCAGGGCCGGCTGACGCCCTGCGCCTACTCGACGGCGAACCGCGCCGGCCGCTCCCCGCGCGCCGCGCGCGCCGCCATCGTCTCGAACGCGCGCTCGATTCCGCGCGCGAACCGCGCGGTGTCGAAGAGCGGCAGCGCGCGCCGGTTGCGCCCGAGCCGCGCCTTCAGCTCCGCGCGCCGCTCCGGCGCACGCGCGAGCTCGATCGCCGTGCGCTCGTAGTCGGCGAGCGTCGCCACGGCGAGCTCCGGCAGCCCGACGGCGTGCAGGAGGCTCGTCGCCACGCGCCCCTGGAACGACGGCGCCGGGCAGGTGAGCACCGGCAGCCCGGCCCAGAGCGCGTCGCACGCGGTCGTGTGCGCGTTGTACAGGTGCGTGTCGAGAAAGAGGTCGGCCACGCCGTGGCGCGCGAGGTGCGCGGATTTCTCGGCGATGCGCGCTGCGAACACGAGCCGGTCCGCGGCGACGCCCGCGCGCGCGGCCGCCTGCGCGAGGTTGCCGCGCGCCCCGGGGCCGGGGTCCGCGAGCCACAGCACCGAATCCGGCACCGCCGCGAGCACGCGCATCCAGCGCGCGAAGATGCCGGCGTCGATCTTGGCCACCTGGTTGAAGGCGCAGAACACCACGCCGCGCGCGGGCAGCCCGCACTCGGCGCGCGTCGGCACCCGCGCGTCGATCGGCTGCGTGTCGTCGGTCGCGAGGTAGCTGTGCGGCAGCCAGACCACCTGCTCCGAGTACCACGCGAGGTCGCTCTCGGGGACCACGACCCGGTCGCCCACCAGGTAGTCGATGAAGCCGGCGCCCGTGGTGCCCGCGTAGCCGAGCCAGGCCGCCTGCACCGGCGCCGGGCGCAGCGCGAACACCTCGGGCCGGCTGCGGCCGGTGTGCGACATCAGGTCCACCAGCACGTCGATGCCGTCGGCCGCGATGCGCTCGGCCGCCGCCCGGAACGGGGCCGCGCCCAGGTCGACGAAGCGCGCGCACGCGGCGGCGATGCGGCGCCGGTACGCGCTCCCGTCGTCGTGCCCGAACGAGTAGGCGTGGATGTCGAAGCGCGCGCGGTCGTGCCGCTCGAAGAGGCCGGCGGTGAGGTGTGCCACCGCGTGGTCGTGGAAGTCCGCCGAGGCGTAGCCGATGCGCAGCCGCTCCCCGCGCGCGCGCGCTTCCCGGCGCAGCGGCGCCCCGGCGCGCGCCGCGACGCGGCCGGCGTGATGCCGCGCGATCGCGAACCGTAGCTCCGGCGCGAGCGGCAGCAGCAGCGAGTTGAACGGCGTGACGCAGTCGAGCCACTCGCCGGCGCCCGCGCGCGCCCAGCGCTCGTTCAGGCGCGCCACCTCGGCGCTCACCGCGTCCCACTCGCAGAGGTCCATCAGCGGGCGCACGAGGTTGGCGCGCGCCTCGGCGTGGTCGGGCGCGAGGCGCAACACCTCGCGGTAGTGGGCCACGGCCTCCGCGGGCCGGCCGGCCATGGCGAGCACGTTGGCGAGGTTGAGGCGCGCGTTCGCGTGGCGCGGATCGAGCTCGACCGCGCGGGCGAGGCGCGCGAGGCCCTCGTCGAGGCGCCGCTGCTCCCACAGCACCATGCCGAGGTTGCCGTACGCCGGCGCGAACCCCGGCGCCGCGTCGACCGCGGCGCGGAAGGCGCGCTCGGCGCCGGCGAGGTCGCCCGCGTGCCAGCGCGCGAGGCCCGCCTCGTTGAGGCCGGGGGCGCGGCCGGCGCGCAGCGACCGCAGGAGGTTCTTCAGCATCCCGGCGCGCGGCGGACCGGCTACGCGCCCGCGATCGTCATGCCCTCGACCAGGATCGAGCCGCAGGTGCGCGAGCCGCGCGTGAGCGCGTCGCCGCCGATCGCGACGACGTTGCGGAACATGTCGCGCAGGTTACCGGCGATCGTGATCTCCTCCACCGGGTAGCGGATCTCTCCGCCCTCGACCCAGTAGCCGAACGCGCCGCGCGAGTAGTCGCCGGTGACCATGTTGATCCCCTGCCCCATCAGCTCGGTGACCAGCAGCCCGGTGCCGAGCTCGCGCAGCATGCCTTCGAAGTCGCGCGGGCCGGGCGCGAGGACCAGGTTGGCGTTGCCGCCCGCGTTGCCGGTGGACTTCATCCCGAGCTTGCGCGCGGCGTACACGCCGAGGAAGTAGCCCTGCAGGACGCCGTCCTTCACGACGTCGCGCGCGTGCGTCGCGACCCCGTCGTCGTCGAAGCAGCCGCTCGCCAGCCCGCGCGGCACGAACGGGTCCTCGCGCAGGTTCACGATCGGGGCGAACACCCGCGTGCCGAGGCTGTCGAGCAGGAACGAGCTCTTGCGGTAGAGCGCCCCGCCGCTCACCGCGCTCACGAAGTGCCCGAGCAGCCCGTTCGCGACCGGCGCCTCGAACAGCACCCGCGCCGCGCGCGTGGCGACCCGGCGCGGGCGCAGCCGCGCGAGCGCCCGGCGCCCGGCGTAGTCGCCGATCGCCTCGGGTCGCGCGAGGTCCCCCGGCGCGCGCATCTGCGAGTACCAGTCGTCGCGCTGCATCGCGCCGTTCTCGCCCGCGATGACCGCGCACGACACGTAGTGGCGCGAGCTCGGGTAGCCGTCGAGGAAGCCGGCCGAGTTGCCGGCCACGAACTGCCACTGCTGGCAGGAGACGGTGGCGCCCTCGGAGTTGACGATGCGCTGGTCGAGCCGGAACGCCGCCGCCTCGCACGCGCGCGCCGTCTCGATCGCGCGCTCGACCGGCAGGTCCCAGGGATGGAAGAGGTCGAGGTCGCGGCTCGCGCGCGAGATGAGCTCGGCCTCCGCGAGCCCCGCGCAGTCGTCGGCGGCGGTGAAGCGCGCGATCGACAGCGCCGCACGCACCGTGTCGTCGATCGCGCGCTCCGACAGGTCGGAGCTCGAGGCGTGGCCGCGCTGCTTGCCGATGTAAGCGGTGACGTTGAGCCCCTTGTCGCGGTTGTGCTCGATCGTCTCCACCTCCCCGTTGCGCACCGTGACGTTCTGGCCGTAGCCCTCGGACACGTCGGCCTCGGCCTCGGTGGCGCCCTGCGCGCGCGCGCTGCGCAGCGTGCGCTCGACCAGCGCGCGCAGCTCGTCGCGGGAACGGGTGAAGCGGGTCTGGGGCATCGGGGGGGCGCGCTATTATACGGGCGCCCTCCCCGCGCCCCGCCGATGCAGGAACCCGCAGACCGCCCGAGCAAGACGCGCCTCAAGCGCGACATGGACGCGCTCCAGTCGCTCGGGGCGCGGCTGCTCGAGGTGAGCGAGGAGCGGCTCGCTGCGCTCGCGCTGCCCGAGCGCCTGCGCGAGGCGGTGCTCGAGGCCCGGCGCATCCGCAGCCGCGAGGCGCGCCGGCGCCAGCTCCAGTACATCGGCAAGCTCATGCGCGCGGTCGACCCCGCGCCGCTGCGCGCGCGCTTCGCCGAGTGGGACGGGCGCTCGGCCGCCGCGACCGCCGCGCACCACCGCGCGGAGCGCTGGCGCGAGCGGCTCCTCGACGACGAGGGCGCGCTCACCGAGTTCGCGCGCGAGTGCCCGGGCGCCGACCTGCAGCAGCTGCGCGCGTGCGTGCGCGCGGTCCGCAAGGACCGGCTCGCCGGCCACGCGTCGCGGCACTACCGGGACCTCTTCCGACTCGTGAAGGCCGCGCTCGACGCCGGCGCGCCTCCCTATAATCCGGAGCCATGAGCACGGCTGACCGCCCCCTGAGAGTGGGCCTCGTATCGATCAGCGACCGCGCCTCCGCGGGGGTATACCGGGACGAGGGCGTTCCCGCCCTGAAGGAGTGGCTCGGGCGCGCGCTCGCGACGCCGTTCGCGGTCGAGGAGCGCCTCGTCGCCGACGAGCAGCCGGTGATCGAGGCGACGCTCGCCGACCTCGTCGACCGGCGCGGGTGCGACCTCGTCCTGACCACCGGCGGCACCGGGCCGGCGCGCCGCGACGTGACCCCGGAGGCGACGCTCGCGGTGGCGGACAAGGTGATGCCGGGCTTCGGCGAGCAGATGCGCCAGATCAGCCTGCACTACGTGCCGACCGCGATCCTGTCGCGGCAGGTGGCGGTCGTGCGCAAGCAGGCGCTGATCGTGAACCTGCCCGGACAGCCGAAGTCGATCCGGGAGACGCTCGAGGGCGTCCGGGGCGCGGACGGCGCGACCGCGGTGCCCGGCATCTTCGCCGCGATCCCCTACTGCATCGACCTGATCGGCGGGCCGTACGTCGAGACGAACGAGGCGGTGGTGAAGGCGTTCCGGCCGAAATCCGCGCAGCGCCCGAAGCCGGCGGCCGCGCAGTGACCGCGCCGCTCGAGTCGATCGAGATCGAGACCGGGCCGGCGCCCACCGCGGCGGTGCTGTGGCTGCACGGCCTCGGGGCCGACGGCAACGACTTCGTGCCGGTGGTCGAGGCGCTCGACCTGCCCGAGCGGCCGATCCGGTTCGTGTTTCCGCATGCGCCGATGCGGCCGGTGACGATCAACCAGGGCTACGTGATGCGCGCCTGGTACGACGTCCTGAGCATGGACTTCGAGCGCCGCGCGGACGAACGCGGCGTGCGCGAGTCGCAGGGGCTGGTCGAAGCCCTGATCGAACGCGAGACGCGCCGCGGCGTCGCCGCGCGCGGGATCGTGCTCGCCGGCTTCTCGCAGGGCGGCGCGATCGCGCTCCAGACGGGGCTGCGCCACGCGGCCCGGCTGGCGGGGATCATGGCGCTGTCGTGCTACCTGCCGCTCGCCGGCACGCTCGACGCGGAGCGCGCCCCGGCCAACCGCGACGTGCCGGTCTTCATGGCCCACGGCGCGCACGACCCGGTCGTGCCGGTGCGGCTCGCGCGCGAATCGCGCGACCGGCTGGTACGGCTGGGATACGACGTGGCGTGGCACGAGTACCCGATGGAGCACTCGGTGTCGCCGGAGGAGATCGCGGCGATCGGCGCGTGGCTGCGCCGGGTGCTTGCCTAGGACGCCCGGGGCCCTTCTTTTCGGCCGGCCGCCTCGCAGAATCGCTCGCAGCCCGCCGGCGGCGAATGTCGTCCGCGCTCGTCGCGCTGCGCGGCCTCGCGACCTCCGGGTCGCGGACTCGAACGCCCTAAGCGGCGTCCCGCACGAGGTGCCGGCAGCGCAGCAACTCGTAGTCGTTGCGCCGCTCGGGGACGCCGACCGGCAGCAGCACCGTGTGGCGGCCGTTGAGGTCGAACGAGAAGCTCTGTCCGGGGGCGTGCACGCCGGCGCGCACCAGGAGCTGCATCTCGCCGTCGGGCGAACCGGGGTCGAGCAGGATGCCGGTCTCCGATCCCTCGCTCACGATGTGCCCGGTGTGCACGCGCAGCTCCACCGGCACCGCGCCGCGCGCGATCGTCTGGATCCCCACCGCCGCCTGCTGCAGCGAGGGGCGCGAGAGGCGGCGCACGACGCCGACGAGCCAGTTGTCGCCGCCTTCGGGCTGCATCGCGAGCAGGCAGCCGATGCGCAGCCAGTCCCCGCGCACCTGCGGCACCAGCGCGCCGAAGCCGCCCACGCTCACGTTCTCCACGATCCAGCTCTCGTAGGTGCCCGCGTCGAAGGAGAGCGAGTCGCCGGGCGCGAGCACCTCGAGGATGCCGTCGAAGCCCCAGGCGATGGTGAGGCGCGACTTGACCCGGTGGCGCGCGTGGCGGCGCTCCGGCAGCCTGGTCGACCAGCACGCTTCGAGGTGCTCGAGCACGCCGAGCGCGGCCTCCGCGGTCAGCGACTCGCCGACGCCGAGCATGGGCGGGTAGTCGCGCGTATTGCGGATCTGCTGCAGGAGCGCGACCAGGTCGGCGAACGCCGGACCGGCGCCGAAGAAGCGGATGCCGGGACTCGGCTGCGGCGCGCGCGCGATGCGCGCGGCCGGCTGGCCGGCGGTCAGGTCGATCCAGTAGGGGGTCTCGGGCTGGTGCTCGCGCGCGAGCAGGAACTTGGCCGTCGCGCCGGCGATCAGCTTCTCCGCCAGCTCGATCTCGTTGGGGAGCAGGCTGTCGGGCGAGCAGGCGCTCAGCATCGCCACGCGCAGGAACTCCTGCTCGGCGGTCGACTCGGCCGGCACGCCGGGGTAGACGGTCACCTTCGTGCGCGCGAACTTGCGCGCCTCGACGAGGGCGTAGACCCCGCCGATCATCGCCCAGACCCGCTCTTCCAGCGGGCCGTAGCGGAGATAGAGCCACTTGAGCTGCGTCGCGAGACAGCGCAGGGCGCGCACGGCGAGGAGCGGGACCGAGCCCTTGAGCGCATCGCCGCCCTTCGCGCCGGTGGCGTAAGCGTCGAGGCAGGTGACGTAGCCGAGGGCCGAGGCCTTCCAGAACGCGTGGATGACGCTCCAGTGCCGGTTTTCCTGCAGCTTGCCCTGGCGCGAGGCGCCGAGGTACTCGCGGGCGAGCTTGCGGGCGGGGAGCTGTCCCGCCTCGTCGATCAGCTGGACGAGCTGGGCGCGCGTCTCGGGCTTGAACGACGCTTCGGCCGTGACCGACTCGAGCCAGTGGGCGAGCTCCTCGAGCGCGGCGAGGGGCTCGGACGACAGCGCCGAAAGGAGGCGCTTGGCCTCCTTGAGATCCGCCATCGGATGGTCGGACCGCGTGCCGCTGAAGATCGCGATCATGGCTCCCCTCGCCCGTGTCGAGTCGTTATTCCGGAAGGACTAG
>JAGVSZ010000128.1 GCA_019137045.1 Betaproteobacteria bacterium | reverse complement strand
CGCCCTGCACGAGCCGCAGCCCGTGCCGGCGCAGGGCGGCCAGCGTCGCGCCGCGCGCGACCGCGCTCGCGTCGTGCCCCGCCGCGCCGAGCCGCGCGCCGATGAACCCGCCGATCGCGCCGGCGCCGTAGATGCAGACCTTCATCGGCGGCGCCTCAAGGCATGTCCTGGTCGGTGTAGATCAGCGACACCCGGGCGTCGTCGGGCACCGACGGCATGGTCGCGCTCCAGTCGGCGTAGCGCGTGCGCAGCTGCGCGAGCCGCTCGGGATGCCGCGCGGCGAGGTTCGCGCGCTCGCGCTCGTCGGCCTCGACGTCGAAGAGGTACTCGTGCGCGCCGATCGCGAGGTATTTCCACTTCCCCTCGCGCAGCGCGCGCTGGTCGCGGTGCTTCATGCGCCAGTAGAGCGCCCGGTCGAAGCAGCGGCCGGGATCGCGCAGCACCGGCAGGAGCGAGGCGCCGTCGAGCGGGTAGTCCGGATGCGCCTGCGCGCCCGCCGCCGCGAAGAACGTGGCCACCCAGTCCATCGTGATCGCGAGCTGGCCGGTGACGCCGCCGGCGGCGACCGCACGCGGCCAGTGCACGACGTAGGGCACCCGGATCCCGCCCTCGGTGAGGTCCATCTTCCCGCCGACCAGCGGCCAGTTGTCGGAGAAGCGCTCGCCGCCGTTGTCGCTCGTGAACACGAGCAGCGTGTCGTCGAGCAGGCCGCCCGCCTCGAGCGCGGCGGCGAGCTGCCCGATGCCCTCGTCCATGTGGTGGATCATGCGCTGGTAGATGCGGATCGAGCCGCCGTCGAGGTGCGCGATGCGGCCGACCAGCCCGGCGGCGAGCGCGGCGTCGTCGCGCGTCTCCCACGGCCAGTGCGGGGCGGTGTAGTGCAGGCTGAGCAGGAAGGGCGCGCGGTCGGCGGCGCGCGCGCGGACGTACGCCACCGCCCGCTGCGAGAGGAGGTCGGTGAGATACCCCTCGGCGCGCGCGGGCGCGCCGTTCTCCTGCAGGTCGTGCTTGCCCTCGCGGTCGGTGTGCGTGAAGTAGTCGACGCCGCCCGAGTTCGGCCCGAAGTGCTCCTCGTAGCCGCTCTTCAGCGCGCCGAAGTGCGGCGGGTAGCCGAGGTGCCACTTGCCGACGAGCGCGGTCCGGTAGCCCGCGTCGCGCAGGATCGACGGGAGCGTGGGATGCGACGGCGCGAGCCCGAGCTCGGGGTTGCCGCGCGCGCGTCCCGACATCGGCTCCTCGGCCGCGCCGCGCAGGCGATACTGGTAGCGCCCGGTCATCAGGGCGAAGCGCGTCGGCGAGCACACCGGCGAGTTCGAGTAGCCCTGGGTGAACCGCAGCCCGCGCGCGGCGAGCCGGTCGATGTTGGGCGAGACCGGCGCGCGGCCGCCGTAGCAGCCGAGGTCGGCGTAGCCGAGGTCGTCGGCCAGGATGAAGACGAAATTCGTAGTCACGTCGCGGTCGCCTGATCAGCCGGTCGTCGAGCCGGGCGCGCCGGTCCGCGCCGCCCGCGTCCGGGTCACTGCACCGACGCGAGCGTCGCCCGGTCGGCCATCAGGACCACCGCGTTCCCGCTCGCCGAGGACTGCGCGTACTCGCCGTACTGTCGGCCGGCGAGCTGCGCCCCGTCGCCGGCCATCGCGCGCGCGACGCCGAGCAGCGTCGCCAGCGGGCGGCCGCCCATCTCCGCGCCGACGAGGCGGCTGTAGTCCCCGAAGCCCGCGATCGCGTCGTCGACCGCGCCGGCCTTCAGCTTGTCGATGAACGCCCTGTCTCCCGCCACGCGCTCGGGTGTCGGCATGTTGTGGCGCCCGCGCACCAGGGTGTGCGCGAAGGCGGTGCTCGCGAGGAACACCGCGCGGCGGCCGAGCCGCTTCGCGGTCGCGTGCACCGCCGCGCCCGCCCGCAGGCACTCGGCGTGGTCCGACATGAGCACGCTGGGGATGCCGACCACCGCGACCTGCGCGTCGGGATCGAGGTGCTTGAGCGGCACGTAGGTCCCGTAGTCCCAGTCGTAGTGCGGCGAGTCGTTGCGCACCGCAGGCACGCCGGCGCGGCCGAGCTCCTCGATCAGCGCGGCGGCGAAGTCGGCGTCGCCGCGATAGCGATACGGCAGCCCGGGAATCAGGTTCGGCGCCTCGTCGGCGACGCACATGCCCTCGTGCACCGCCTGGCAGGTGACGACCCAGTCGAAGGTCGCGACCCAGTGCGCCGAGGCGATGACCCACAGCTCGGGCCGCAGCGCGCGGCGCACCGCGGCGCCCATCTCGCGCTCGCCCGCCACCAGGGTCCGCTGGAAGTCGGGCGTGATCTCGTCGCGCCCGAGCGTGGGCACGTGCGCGACGACGGCGGCGGCGATGATTCCGGTCATGGTGCTCCTCTCCTGGCTTGCGCGCGTGCAAGGATAGCGGTTCGGACCCGGATCGGCGCGCCGCGCGTCCGGTTCAGTACTCGATCCGCGCCACCGCGCGGAGCTGCTCCGGCGTGGCGGCGGGCAAGCCGAAGAACTCGAGGTACGCGGGGATCTGCTCGAACAGCATGTCGGTGCCGACCTGGATCGCGCAGCCCCGGTCGCGCGCCGCACGCAGGAGCGGTGTCAGCTCCTGCTTCATCACCACGTCGCCGACGAGCGCGGCGCGGTCGAGCCGCGCGGCGTCGATCGGCAGCGGATCGCCGTCCCGCATGCCGAGCGGCGTGGCGTTGACGACGATGTCGCAACCGGCGGGATCGCGCGCGCCGGTCGCGACGGCGAGCGCAGGGTGGCGGGCGCGCAGCCGGCGGCCGAGCGCTTCGGCCGCGCCGGCGTCCAGGTCGAACAGCGACAGCGCTCCCGCGCCGGCGGCCGCGCACGACGCCGCGATCGCCGCCCCGGCGCCGCCGCTGCCGACGACCAGCACCCG
>JAGVSZ010000478.1 GCA_019137045.1 Betaproteobacteria bacterium | reverse complement strand
GGATCCGCGGCGGTCCGGGATCGCGGCGGCGAGCGCGTTTACGGCGGTCCGGGGCCGAAGTGACGCAGCGCCTTTGCCGCGGCCTCGTCGAGGGCGTCCTCGTAGCCGGCGTCGGCGTAGCGCATGACGCCGAGCGCGGTGTCGTTGTCGAGCGCGAGCGCGATGCGCTCGTCGGCCTGCGCGCTGCCGTCGGCGATGAGCGTCGCGCCGGCGCTGGTCATGAACCCGCTGTAGCCGCCGCCGCCGGAGTGGATCGCCACCAGGTCCGCCTGCGAGGCGCAGTTCAGCATCGCGTTGAGCAGCGGCCAGTCGGCGATCGCGTCGGAGCCGTCGCGCATCCGCTCGGTCATGATGTTCGGGTGCGCCATCGCGCCGGCGTCGAGATGGTCGCGCGTGAAGGCCACGGGCGCGGCGAGCTTGCCCTCCCGCACCATCCGGTTCACGGCGAGCCCGAGCGCGGTCCGCTCGCCGTGGCCGAGCCAGGCGATGCGGGCGGGCAGCCCCTCGACGGGGACGTGACGGCGCGCGAGCTCGATCCAGTTGACGACGATCCGGTTCGCCGGGAAGAGCTCCACGACGAGGTCGTCGATGCGGCGGATGTCGGCCGGGTCGTTCGACAGCGCGATCCAGCGGAAGGGACCGATGCCGCGACAGAAAAGCGGACGGAGGAAGGCCTCGGTGAAGATCGGGATGTCGAACGCATTGGCGACGCCGCCCGCCTTGGCCTGGGTGCGGATGAGGTTGCCGTTGTCGAACACGATCGCGCCCGCGCGCTGGAAGGCGAGCATCGCCTCGACGTGGCGCACGATCGACGCGGTCGCCGCGGCCATCAGCCGCTGCGGGTCGGCGGTGCGCAGCTCGCGCACCGCGTCGAGCGTGAACCCGGAGGGCACGTAGCCGTAGAGCAGGTCGTGCGCCGAGGTCTGGTCGGTCACCACGTCGGGCACCACCCCGCGCGCCACCAGCGCCGGATAGACGTCCGCGGCATTCCCGCACAGCCCGACCGCGCGCGCGGCGCCCGCCGCCTGCGCCTGCCGGATCGCGTCGAGCGCCTGGTCGAGGTCGGCGGCCGCGACGTCGAGCTGGCCGGTCTGCAGGCGCTTGCGGATCCGGGCCTCGTCGATCTCGACGCACAGGATCGCCGCGCCGGCCAGCCGGCCGGCGAGCGGCTGCGCGCCGCCCATCCCGCCGAGGCCGGCGGTGAGCACGAACCGGCGGGCGAGCGAGCCGCGGAAGTGGCGCTCGGCGATGCGCGAGAAAATCTCGTAGGTGCCTTGCAGCACGCCCTGCGAGCCGATGTACTGCCAGTCGCCGGCGGTGAGGCCGCCCCAGCAGATCAGCCCGCGCTGCTCCCATTCGTAGAAGTTCTCCGCCGTCGCCCAGCGCCCGACCATGTTGCAGTTGGCCATGACCACGATCGGCGCCCGTCGATGGGTGCGCAGGAGGCCGATCGGCTTGCCCGACTGGACGACCAGCGTGTCCTCCTCGTCCATCGTGCGCAGGGTCGCGACGATGCGATCGTGCGCCGGCCAGTCGCGCGCGGCCTTGCCGAGCGCGGCGTACACGACCAGGTTGTCCGGGTCCTCGCCCACCGCCAGGACGTTCTCGAGCAGGCGCAGCAGTCCCTCCTGCCGCCAGCCCTTGCAGCGCAGCCCGGTTCCGCCGGTCACTGCGAAGCGACGCCTCACGCCGCCTCCGCCGAGCGGCCGAGCGCGTACCCGGCGATGTCGATGCCCAGGGTGCGCTCGACCACCGGATACACGCTCGGGTCGGTGACGCTGGCCGACAGCGGGATCACGCTCTTCGCAACGCGCAGGACGTGCAGCCGCATGCCGGGGCGAATCTCGCCCACGCTCACCGGCGCACCGTTCTCGTCGAGGGTCGTGATCACGTCCGGATAGGTCGCGAGCCGTCCGCCGTCGCCGTCCTCGACCGCCATGTATTCGTTCATCACGTGCAGCACGCGCTTCCCGCGCCCCGCTCCCAGCGTGACGGTGCCCACGTCGAACGCGTCGTTCGTGTAGACCACGGACTTCTCGCTCACCTGGCCCGACCCGATGATCGCGCCGCGGGTGCTGCCGCAGATCGCGTCGATCACCGCGCTCCCGCCCGCGCCCTCGGCGGCGAGGATCGCCTCGCCGAGCGCCAGCGCGATCGAGATCCCGCCGAGCGCCGCGTGCGTGCGGGCGTACCCGGCGCGCACCGGATTGCGGCACGACGCGATGAACCCGCCGGCCATGTCGGCGGCGCGGCGCAGCACGGGCGAGGCCTTGGCTGTCGGGCCTCGTACCACCAGCTCGAGGTAGGCGTTCGCCGCGCGGTTGCCGCCGACCGCGGTCTGGATCGTCGGCGCCGGGCTGTTCGCGAGCCCGAGCGAGCCCATGTCTCCGGTCGGATGCGCGCGCAGGTCGCCCACGGCGTCGATCACCTTCGTGCCGAGGATCGCGCCCGGCAGCCAGGCGTTCAGGGTGCTCGACTTGCCGTTCTGGCCGATGATGAGCCCGTACACCGGCGCGCCGAGCGCCTCCTGCAGCAGCTCGACGGCCTTCACGTAGTCGACGCCCAGCATCTGCCAGGCGGTCGTGTTGCCCGGGGCGCCGATCGCCGCCGCAGTGGCGATCCAGGCGTCGTCGGGCACCTCATCCAGCCCGACCAGCTCGGGCTGACCGGCGTTCACCGCCGCCATGCCGAGCATGCGTCCGTGATCGGACCAGCCGCCGCCCCCGGCGGCGAACACCGCCCCGCCCCTGAGGGCCGCCTCCACGTCGCGCGGGCCAAGAATCCGTCCCATACCGTTCGCTCCCTCTGCCGCTATACCTGTCGCGCCCCGCGCGCGATCGCCGCGACGATCGGCGCCACCCGCGCGCGCGCCGCCTGCGGCGGCTCCGCGCGCGTCCAGTCGGCGCGATCCTGCGCGCGGCGCGTCGCGTCGAGCCCGAGCTTGGCGATCGCGCCGCCCGTCTTGAGCGGCTCGGACCGGTCGGTGCGCAGCCCTTCGACGACGACGATGTCGCGCTCCGCGCGCATCCGCGTCGCGACCGCCCAGCGCACCGCGGTCTCGTCCCACGGGTCGACGTCGTCGTCCACCACGGTCACCTGCTTGATCAGGTTGACCATCGGCAGCGCGGCCTCGATGACCTGCCGCGCATCGTGCGCGCCGTGCTCCGGGGCGAGCGTCACGACCGCGGCGAGACGGCCGCACCCGCCCATCGGCACGGCCACCCGCCGCACGGCGGGCACCAAGCGGCGCAGCCGCTCGCGCAGCCCGGCCGCGATCGCGACGCCCCCGATCAGCACGTGCTCCGCGTGGAAGCCGGGCTCGATCACCTGGAAGACCGCATCGCGCCTGCGGGTGATCGCCGTCACCGTCGCGACGTAGCCCGCGCCGTAGCGCTCGTACATGCCGTGGTACTCGCTCACGGGCCCCTCTTCGACGCGCGTCGCCGTGTCGATCTCGGCCTCGAGGACGATTTCGCAGTGCGCGGGCACCGCGAGATCGCTCGTGCGGCAGCGCGCGACCTCGACCGGACGGCCGAGCAGCGCCCCGGCGACCTCCAGCTCGTCATCCCCGAGATCGAGGTAGAGCGCGGCCGCGACGAGCACGCTCGGATGGTTGCCCAGCGTCACCGCGATCGGCAGGCGCTGGCCGCGCTCACCCGCAGCGCGGGCGAGCACCGCGAGGTGGTGGTTGGGCGCGATGCCGATCAGCGCACGCGCCCCGCCGAGCGGCTTCAGTCGCGCGAACGAGACGTTTCCGCGCCCCGTCGCGGCGTCCCGGGCCACGATGCAGCCGGCGGTGATGTAGGGGCCGGTCTCGTGCTCGAAGAACCGCGGGATCGGCAGCGCATCGAGGTCGGGCTTCATCTCCACGTCCTGCACCGGCGCGCGCGCGGCGGGCGTGGGCGCCAGCGGGCGGGCGATCGCGCCGGCGATTCTCTCCCCGAGCGCCGCGCGGGAGGTCTCCAGTCCGAGGGCGATGCGGTCGATCGAGTTGACCACGTTCCCGGCGAGCGGAATTCCCGCCGCATCGGCGGCGGCGAACAGCAGCGCGGGTCCGTCGTCGAGCGCGGCGAGGCAGGCGGAGACGTCGAACCCGGCCGGGTCGAACGGCGTCGCGATGCGCGCGAGCTCGCCGCGCCGGTCGAGCGCGTGCAGGAAGGCGCGGAACGAGTCGCGCTCGCCGGGATCGAGGGGCGGCAACGCGCTCACGCGGCCGTCCCCCCCGCGTCGATCCGGCGGACCGCGTCGAGCAGCACCTCCGCGCCGGCGGCGAGCGCGGCCGGCTCGGCCCACTCCTCCGGGCAGTGGCTGCGCCCCCCGCGGCAGGGCACGAAGAGCATCGCCATCGGGGCGACGCGGGCGAGGAACGCGGCGTCGTGGCCCGCCCCGGACGCCATCGCGATGGCGGAGTGGCCGCGCCGCTTCACGCTGGCGTCGAGCACGGCGCGCAGCCCGGCGTCGCATGCCGCCGGCTCGCTGTCCGAGACCACCGCGAAGCGCGCCACGGTGACGCGCTCGCGCGCCGCGATCCGCTCGACCTCGGTCTTCAGCTCGCGCACGAAAGGGTCCATCAGCGCCCGGCGCTCGCTGCGCGCGTCGACCACGATGCGCATCGTGCGAGGCACGACGTTGGCGGCGCCCGGAAGCACCTCCGCCACGCCCACCGTGGCCACGAAGTGCCCCTCGCCGAGGACGGCGAGGGCGCGGGCCCGCTCGCGGACCCACACGATCGCCTCGGCCCCCGCGGCAGCCGCATCCCGGCGCAGCGCCATCGTGGTGGTGCCCGCGTGCGCCGCCTCGCCGGCGAGCTCGATCTCTATGCGCGCGATGCCGACGATCGCGGTGACCACGCCGAAATCGATGCCGCGCGCCTCGAGCACCGGTCCCTGCTCGATGTGCAGCTCGAGGAACGCCGCGACGTCGTCGCGCCGGGCTTCCGCGATGCGCGCGACGCGGCCGCCGGCGCGGTCGATGGCCGCGCCCAGCCGGTCGCCGCGCGGCCCGGAGCGCGCGAGCATGTCGTCGTCCAGCGCGCCGACCATGGCGCGGCTGCCGATGCAGGACACGCCGAAGTCGCTGGGCTCCTCGGCCAGGAAGTCGACCACTTCGAGCGCGTGCGCGAGGTCGATGCGGCGCTCGCCGAGCGCGCGCGCGACCTCGAGCGCGGCGATGACGCCTGCCGGGCCGTCGAACCGGCCGCCGTCGGGAACGCTGTCCGAGTGCGAGCCCAGCATGAGAGTGCGCGCGTTTCCCGACCTGCCGCTACGCCGGCCGATCAGGTTGCCGGCGGCGTCCAGGCGGACCTCCAGCCCGGCCGCGCGCATGCGGGCGGCGAGCCAGGCGCGCCCCTCGGCGTAGTGGCGCGAGAACGAGCGGCGCGTGTAGGGCCGTCCGGGGTCGGTGAACTGCGCGAGCGCCATCAGGTCGTCCCACAGGCGCGCGCCGTCCACCAGGGGGGCCGCGTCGGCGCGCGCGCCGGCGGCCGTCATGCGCCGGCTGCTGCGAGGGTGGGGCGCAAGAACTCGCCCGTACCCGGCGCGGCGAGCACGGCCGCGCCGTCGAAGACGGGCCGGCCGCGCAGGAACGTCGCGACCGGACGGTAGGTCAGCTCCATCCCGGCATACGGACTCCAACCGACCACGCAATGACCGCTCGCCCCCGGGTCGTACCGTCCGGGGCGGTGTCCCATCACGACGATGTCGGCGTCGCGGCCCGGTTCCAGGGCGCCCTTGCGATGGCCGATGCGGAACAGGCGCGCCGAATTCGCGGCGAGCACGCGCGGGGCGAGCGTGAGCGGCAGGCCGCGGTCGATCAGCCCCTTCAGGAGCAGCGGGTAGAGCACCTCGAGACCCGGGGCGCCCGAGGCGTTGCGGAGCATGTTCGGGTCGCGCTTCCGGTCCTCCGACCAGCTCACGTGGTCGGTGGAGACCACCGTGACGTTGCCCGCGGCCAGGTGACGCCAGAGGCCCTCCCGCTCGGCCTTGCCGCGGATGGGCGGATTGACCTTGGCTTTCCCCCCGAGGCGGGCCACGTCCTCCTCCTCGCAGAGCGTCAGATAGTGGATGCAAGCCTCGATGGTCGCGGCGACGCCCTGCTCGCGGTAGGCGGCGGCGAGCGCGTACCCGCGCGCGAGCGAGCAATGCACGATGTGGGCGGCGCAGCCGGTCGCCGCCGCGAGCTCGTAGACCTCGGCGATCGCGAGCATCTCGGTGACCGGCGGGCGCGCGAGCCCGTGCGCGCGGAAATCGGTCTGACCCGAGGCCTCGACCCGCCGCGAGAAGGCGCGCACGGACTCGTCGTTTTCGTTGTGCACGCCTGCGATGAGGCCGGATGGCGCGATCGCGGCAAAAGCGTCGTGCAGGATCGGCGTCGGAATGCGGGGGAAGCGCTCCGGGTGCGTCTCGAAGGTCGAGAACTTGAACGCCGCCGCACCGGCCCGGAGCATGTCGGGCACGTAGCGCGGACCGTCCGCCGGGCGGATCGTGCCGAACAGCGCGAAATCCACGCGCGCGTCGCGGCCGGCCGCGTTCGCCTTCTCGGCGAGCCGCTCGCCGGTGCAGATCAGGTTCCCGTCGTCATAGGGCATGTCGACGATGGTCGTCACGCCGCCGGCCGCCGCCGCCCGCGTGGACCAGTCGAATCCTTCCTGCCCCGCCTGCGAGCACGAGTGCACCTGCGCATCGATCGCGCCGGGAAGCACGAGCGCCGACCCGAAGTCGTGGCGCTCGGCTGCGGCCGGGGGCGGGCCCGCGCCGACGCGCTCGACGATGCCCCCGCGAATGGCGACGTAGCCGCCCTCGATGGCGCGATCGGCCCGCACGACCGTGCCCGTGATCACTGAATCGAAATCGCTCATGCGCTCGGAGACAGGGTGACGGGATGGAAGCTGCACTATAGCGTGCGGTGCGGGCGGGAACTCATGCCGATTCGAGGGTAGGCCATAACCGGGGGTTCTCTCTGCGGCGCGTGCAGCGGCGCCGAGCGAGGACACGACGCGCGTGACTCGCGCCGATGATGGGCTTGCCATCGGTGCAAGTGCGCGTATTCGAGGCGCGCGGCGGGTGCCGACGGAAACGTGATCGCGATCACAGACTCGTTGGAATGTTGAGGGCCCGTAGAGACGTCGCCGCGCGAGCGAATCGTCCCAATTCTGGGCAGAACCGGCTTACCATTGGCCGCCTCCGGAATGGTCGAGCAGCGTATTCGATGGGGCTTGCGCTGCTTCCCGGCATGGCGTGGAGGAGGGCGCCGCTTCCATCCCGAAGCTCCCGACATCGCGTACGGACCCCGAGGAGAGCATGACGACGACCGCACTGAACGCTTTCGCGCGTAGCGCCGCACTGATTGGCCTCGCCATCGCGGGCCTCGCGACGCCGCCCATCGCCGCGCACGCGCAGACCTATCCGGCCCGGCCGATCACGATCGTGGTCCCCTTCCCGCCGGGGGCGGGCCCGGACCTGCTCGCGCGCGTGCTGAGCGAGAAGCTCGCGCCGAAACTGGGCGAGCCGCTGGTGGTGGAGAACCGCCCCGGCGCGGGCGGTCTGATCGGCGCGGGGCTCGTGGCCAAGGCGGCGCCGGATGGCCACACGCTGCTGCTCACGCCGAGCAACACGATCATGATCGCGCCGCATCTGATGGCCAAGGGGGCCGGCGGCGGCGTCGACGTCCTGAAGGACTTCGCGCCGATCATCCTCCCGGCCACGACGCCGACGGTGCTCGCGGTCAATCCCCAGCTCGGCGTGAAGTCGACCGCGGAGCTGGTCGCGCTCGCCAGGAAGACGCCCGATCTCGCCTACGCGAGCAGCGGCAACGGCTCGGCGATGCACATCGCCGGGGAGCTGTTCAAGAGGTCGGCCGACGTGAACATGGTGCACGTGCCCTACAAGGGCGCGCAGCCGGCGGTCGTCGCGGCGCTCGGCGGCGAGGTGAGGGTGCTGTACATGCCGCTGGGCGGCATCGTGCAGCACATCAGGTCGGGCAAGCTGGTGCCCCTCGGCGTGGCGGAGAAGTCGCGCACGGGGCTCATGCCCGACCTTCCCACGCTCGGCGAGCAGGGCTACAAGGGCGTCGAAGTCAACGCCTGGTACGGGGTGCTCGCGCCCGCCGGGACACCGCCCGCCGTGATCGCGAGGCTCAACCAGGAGATCAATGCCGCCCTGCAGGCGGCCGACGTGCGCGAACGCCTGAGCGTCGCCGGCATGGACGTCGTCGGCGGCACGCCCGCGACGCTGGCCACCGAGATGCGCGAGGGCTACGAGCGCTACGGAAAGGTGGTGCGCGACTTCGGCATCCGGGCAGACTGACCCGATGCGGCGTGAGGACCATCGCCTCCTGACCGGAGCGGGCCGCTACACGGCGGACTGCAACGACGAGGGTCAGGGCCACGCCTGCTTCCTGCGCGCCGATCGCGCGCACGCGGAGATCGAGAGCCTCGACGTCGCCAGCGCGTGCGCCGCGCCGGGCGTGCTGGCGGTGCTCACCGGCCGCGACGTCGCCGCGGCCGGCTATCGCGGGCTGCCGGTCGCGCTGCCGATCAAGGACCGCGGCCGCCGTCCGCTCGTCCACCCTCATCGCCCCGCGCTCGCGCAGGGGCGCGTGCGCTACGTCGGCGAGCCGGTCGCGCTCGTGGTGGCGCAGACGCCGGCGCAGGCCAGGGATGCGGCGGAGCTGATCGAGATCGGATACCGCGATCTGCCCGCGCTCGCCGCGCGCGATGCCGCGACGCAGCCGGGCGCGCTGGCGATCTGGCCCGAGATGCGCGACAACGTGTGCTTCGAATGGGAAGTGGGCGACGAAGCCCGGACGCGGGCCGCGATCGCCGGCGCGGCGCACGTGACGCGCCTGCGCGTGGTCAACAACCGCCTGGTCGCCAATCCCATGGAGAACCGCGCGGCGCTCGCGGCCTACGACCGCGCAGCGGATCGCTACACGCTGCACGTGCCGAGCCAGGGCACGGCCCAGCTCCGCGCGCAGATCGCCGGGGTGCTCGGGATCGAGCCGGCGCGCCTGCGCGTCCTGACGCACGACGTCGGCGGAGGGTTCGGCGCCCGCACCCCGGTCTATCCCGAGCACTGCGCGCTGCTGCTGGCGGCGAAAACCGTCGGCCGCCCGGTGAAATGGGTGTCGACGCGCGCGGAGACCTTTCTCGGGGAGCATCACGGCCGCGACAGCGTGATGGAGGGCGAGCTCGCGCTCGATCGCGCGGGCCGGTTCGTCGCGCTGCGCATGCACTTCGCGGCGGCGATGGGCGCGTATCTGTCGGCCGCGGGCGCGCTGATTTCGACCGCGAACGTCGGCCACGTCATCGCGGGCGTCTATCGCACCCCGGTGCTCTACGGTCGCATGACCTGCCTGATGACCAACACCCCGCCGACCGGTCCGTACCGCGGGGCGGGCCGCCCGGAGATGGCCTGCTTCATCGAACGCATCGTCGACGAGGCGGCCCACGAGACGGGCATCGACCGGCTCGAGCTGCGCCGGCGCAACTTCGTCGACGCGTTTCCCTATCGTGCGCCGAACGGGTTGACGTACGACACGGGCGACTTCGCCGGCATGCTCGACCGCGCGTGCGCGCTGTCGGGCTGGCGCGAGGCGGCGGCGCGGCGGGCAGATGCGCGGCGACGGGGCCGCCTGCACGGGATCGGGCTGGCGAGCTTCCTGGAGGTGACCGGCGGCAATCCGCGCGAAGGGGCGTCGATCCGCTTCGCGCCGGACGCCACCGTGCTCGTCCACTGCGGCACGCAGTCGAACGGCCAGGGGCACGAGACGGTGTTTCCCGCCATCGTCGCCGAGTTTCTGGGGGTGCCGGTCGAGCGCGTCCGCCTGGTCGAAGGCGATCACGACGTCGCGCTGGTCGGGGGCAGTTCGGTCGGCTCGCGTTCCCTGGTGGCGGCGGGCAGCGCGCTGAAGCTCGCGGCCGAGGAGGCGATTCGCAAGGGCATCGGGCTCGCCGCGCAGCGGCTCGAGGCGGCGACGGACGATGTCCGGTTCGAGGCGGGGCGCTTTCGCATCGCCGGCACGGACCGCTCGATCGGACTGCTCGACCTCGCTGCCGACGTCTCGACGCCCGGCGGTACGGCCCTCGACAGCCTCGGCGAGCTCGACGTGCCGCCGACCTTCCCCAGCGGCTGCTACGTCGCCGAGGTCGAGATCGATCCGGAAACGGGCGTGCTCGACCTGTGCGCCCTCACCGCGGTCAACGACAACGGCGTGGTGAAGGACGGCCAGCTCGTCGAGGGTCAGATCCACGGCGGCATCGCGCAGGCCGTCGGGCAGGCACTGGTCGAGGAGTGCCTGTTCGATCCGGATAGCGGCCAGCTGCTCACCGGCAGCTTCCTGGACTACGCCATGCCGCGCGCCGATCACCTGCCCGCGATCGCCTGCGAGCCGCATCCGGTGCCCTGCGCGACCAATCCGCTCGGCGTGAAGGGCGCGGGCGAGTGCGGCGTGGTCGGTGCGCTGCCGGCGGTGATGAACGCGGTCGCCGACGCGCTGCGGCCGCTCGGAGTCCGCCCGCCGGACACGCCGTTCACCCCGCAGCGGCTGTGGCAAGCGATCCGGGGCGCGCCTCCTACCGGCGAGCGCAACGAATGACCCTGAACAAGCTCAACCTCACCTTCGCATGTGGCCCCTACGACCGCATGCAGCCGCTGTACGAGGGCGCGGTCGGGATCGAGGGCGTCGAGATCGTTCCGCGGGTGATCCAGTTCCCGGTGGAGATCTTCAGCCGCATGCTGAAGAACGACGAGTTCGACATCGCCGAGATGTCGCTCACGCACTGCTACACGCTGAGCGCGCTTGGCAAGGCGCGCTTCGTCACCCTTCCGGTGTTTCCGTCGCGCATGTTCCGGCACGGCTTCATCTTCGTCAATCGGCGCGCGGGCATCCGCACGCCGAAGGACCTCGAAGGCCGGCGCATCGGCGTGCAGGGCTATCAGATGACCGCTGCGGTCTGGATCCGCGGCATCCTCGCGCGCGAGTACGGCGTGTCGTTCGAGCACGTGCGCTGGCTGGAGGGCGGCGTGAATCAACCCGGCGTCGCCGGCGGCGAGGCGATGGTGCTGCGCCCGGATGCCCCGCTCGCGGTCGAGCACATCGGCGAAAATCGCACGCTGAGCGACATGCTCGCCGCGCGCGAGATCGACGCGCTGATCGGGGCCTTCGCGCCGCTGTCGCTGCGCACGAGCCCGGACGTCGTGCGGCTGTTCCCCGACTTCCATCAGCGCGAGCGCGAGTACTACCGGCGCACCGGCATCCATCCGATCATGCACGCGCTGGTGATGCGCGCGGCGCTGCACGCCCAGCACCCGCGGCTCGCGCAGAAGGTCTACGAGGCGTGCGTGGCGGCGAAGGACGTGGCGCTGCGGCAGGCCCGCTTCAGCGGCGCCCCGCGCTACATGCTGCCGTGGCTCTACGAGCACCTCGACGAGATGGACGAAGTGTTCGGCGACGACCCGTGGCCGTACGGGCTCGCGCGCAATCTCCCGACGCTCCAGGCGTTCGCGCAGTTGCTCGCCGAGCAGAGGCTGCTGCCGCGCCCGCCGCGGCTCGAGGACGTATTCGTGCCGGTGGGCGAAGGCGGTTCGTCGTAAGCGGCTGCAGCAGGCCGGATCATGCGCGGCGCGGCGGGATGCGCCGTGGCGACCGGCGGCAGCCGTACTGACGCACGCCGCTTCTTCCCCGGGCGCACTGCGGGAAGAAGCGCCAGCCGGACGCGCGCAACGGCGGCAGGCGGCGGACTCCGGCCGGGGGCCCGCTCTCTCTTCAGGCCTTCATCCTCCGGGCCACGTCCAACAGGCGCAGGATCTGGCCGCGGATCGACGCCTTGGCCTCGTCGGTGAACGGCTGGCCCTGCGTGTGGCTGTACCCGTAGGGGTTGCCGCCGGTCTTGTAGACCGCGGGGTCGGTATAGCCGGGAGCGGCGACGATGCTGCCCCAGTGGATGGCCGTGGCGTAGAACGACATCAGGGTCTGCTCCTGACCGCCGTGGGCGTTCATGGCCGAGGTCATGGCGGAGATCGCCTTGTTGGCGAGCTTGCCCTCGCTCCAGACCGGGCCCAGCGTGTCGATGAACGCGCGCATCTGGCTTCGGCCGTGGCATGAGGCACGTCGGCGGTCCGTTCCGCGTGGGCCCGCCAGGCGTCGACGCCCGCGACGACGTCCGCGGGGGCGGTTTCCCGCACCTTGCGCAGCCTGACCTCGGCGCCGGCCGCCCTGGCGGCTTCCGCCGCGATGGAGGACATCTCGTGGTTGGTGCCGTAGGTCGAGTAGTAGATGATGGCAAGCTTGACGCTCATGGTCGTCTCCTCAGTGTGATCGGGCGGCGACGCCGGACGGGATGCGGGTGGGCGGCGCGGCGAAGTCCAGGATGGGACCGACCGGAACGATCCCGTTGGGGTTGATGCCGTGGTGGCTGCGGTAGTAGTGCTGCTTGATGTGCTCGAAGTCGACCGTCGCCGAGACGCCCGGCCACTGGTACAGCTCGCGCGTATAGCTCCACAGGTTCGGGTAGTCGATCAGCCGCCTCAGGTTGCACTTGAAGTGGCCGTGGTAGACGGGATCGAAGCGGCACAAGGTCGTGAACAGGCGCCAGTCGGCCTCGGTCAGCCGCTCGCCCAGGAGCCAGCGCTGCCTGCCGAGGGTCCGCTCCAGCGCGTCGAGGCGCGCGAAGAGCTTCCCGACTTCCTCTTCGTACACGGCCTGCGCGGTGGCAAAGCCCGCCTTGTAGACGCCGTTGTTGACGGCGTCATAGAGGTCGGCGTTGATCGCGTCGATCTGCGACAGGAGCTCCGGCGGCGCGTAGTCGCCCGCGCGGGCGCCGACGCCGTCGAAAGCGGCATTGAACATGCGGATGATCTCGGCCGACTCGTTGCTGACGATGGTGTCCCGCGCCAGGTCCCACAGCACGGGCACCGTGACGCGCCCGCTGTAGCGCGGGTCGGCGCGCAGGTACACGTCGTAGAGGTGCGCGGCGCCCGCAACCGGGTCCGCGACGACGCCGGGCGCAGGCTCGAAGGTCCAGCCCTGCGCGCCGAGGAACGGATTGACGACCGACACCCCGATCATCTCCGTGAGGCCCTTCAGGGCGCGGAAGATCAGTGCGCGGCTCGCCCACGGACAGGCCAGCGACACATACAGGTGGTAGCGGCCGGGTTCGGCTTTGAAGCCGCCGCCGCCGGTCGGGCCCGGTCGACCGTCCGCGGTCACCCAGTTGCGGAAGCGCGCCTCGCCGCGCACGAAACGTCCGCCGGTGGCCTCGGTGTCGTACCACCGGTCGTGCCATTTGCCGTCGATCAGAAGTCCCATGTCGAACCTTCGTTTCAGACCGTTGAGGCACGGGCGCTTCGGCTGCTGAAGCGACTGCGCGACTCGCCTCCGCCAGCCTCGCAAGTGCCCTCTCCAGGATTGTGGCGCCGCAAGAAGCCCAATCAACACGCACGGGCTGGCAACACAATCTCATTATTGGAACAATGGCCGCCATGACGACCCTCGCGCTGCATGCCGACGACCTGATCCTGTTCGCGCGCATCGTCGACGCGGGCAGCTTCAAGCGCGCATCCGAGCTCACCGGATTTCCGAAGGCCACGCTGTCGCGCCGCGTCTCGCGGCTGGAAAGCGCCCTCGGCGAGCGCCTGATCCAGCGCAGCACCCGCTACATGGCGGTGACCGATTTCGGCGAGCGCATGCTGGAGCACGCGCGCCGCCTGAGCGAGGAGAGCGAGGCCGCCGCGGCGCTCGCGCTGAACCGACAGGCCGAGCCCCAGGGCACGTTGCGCGTCTCGCTGCCGCCCGAGTTCCTGGAGCTGCCCGTGGTCGACGTGGTCAGCCGCTTCGTTCAGCGCTACCCGGACGTCCGGCTGGAGCTCGACCTGTCCACCCGGCGCGTGGACCTGGTGGCCGAGCGCTTCGACGTGGCCGTGCGCGCCGCAGCGCACCTGCCCGATGACGGCACGCTGGTCGCACGGCGCATCACCACCCAGCAGAGCGGCTTGTACGCGAGCGGCGACTACCTGCGACGACAGGGTGCGCCGGCCACGCCGGCGGCGCTGCTGGATCACGTGGGGCTCGCGCTCACGGTGCGCGGCGAGCCGCAGCCGTGGCGGCTCTCGTGCAACGGCGAGCACTGGGAGGGGTTGCCGCGGCGGACCCTGGCGGCCAACTCGCTGGGCCTGCAGCAGGAGCTGGCGCTGCGCGGCCTGGGGATCGTCGAGCTGGGTCACCGCTTCGCGCGCGGCGCGATCGAGCGCGGAGAGCTCCTGCGGGTGCTGCCGGATTGGCATGCGCCTCCGGTCACCATCTGGTGCGTCACCGCGGGCCGGCGCCTGTTGCCCAAGCGCAGCGAGGCGTTCATCGAGGTCCTGCGGGCCGCGCTCGCCGATGGGGAGTCCGGCGCGGCGTGACTCGCGACGTCGGGCGCTTCAGACCGCTCTGTTCGCTACGAGGGCAATCCCTTCAGCGTGGTCGGCCACGAGGCCGAGGTGCACTGGCCGTCGTACTCGCGCATCATCGATTTCGAGCTCGAGATCGGCGCGGTCATCGGCCGCGGCGGCTGCGGCAACGATCTCGCCTGCATCCTGAAGCACGGCGATGTCGTCGAGCTGTCCGTGGGCGGCATCGGCGTGCTGCGCAACCGGATCGTGGCGCCGCACGTGCGGGAGGTGCCGACGCTGCCACTCAGGATTCTCTAGCCCGCTCGCCGGTCGCGCGGCAGACGTACGGAACTGGGGCGCCGCCGCGCGCGGCGACGGCGACCGATACCCCCTGGATGAACGCGGCGAGGCCGGCGTCGAGAACCGGCCCGCCTTCCCTCATCGGCGCGCCGGTCAGATGCCGCCCGCTAGTTCGATCTCGCGCCGGTCGCGCGCACCACCTTGCTCCACTTCGCGACCTCCGCCTTCAAGTACCCGGCAAACTGCGCTTGCGAGCCGCCGACCGGCTCGAACACGAGCTCCGCGAGCCGCTGGCGGATCTCGGGCGCCTGGATCGCGAGGTTGACCGCCTCGTTCAGCCGCTGCGCGATCTCGGGCGGCGTCCCCGCCGGGAGGAACATCGCGACCCAGGTGTAGTCCTCCATGCCGGCGAAGCCCGATTCGGTGAGCGTCGGCACCTCGGGCAGCGTGGCGAGACGCTGCGCGCTCGACACCCCGAGCGCGCGCAGCTTGCCGGCGCGGACCTGCGCGAGCGGGCCGGAGATCGCGGCCGTCCCGACCGTCGGTTCGCCGCCGACGACCGCCATGTACGCCGGACCGGCGCCCTTGTAGTGGACCGGGCTCGCGTCGAGCCCCGCGAGCACCTTGAACAGCATCTCCGCGGTGAGGTGCGGAGTCGTCCCTGCGCCGGGCGAAGCGTAGACGAACTTCGTGCCGCGCGCGGACCTGATCAGCTCATCGAGGTTCTTCGCCGGCGAGGAGGCGGTGACGAAGATCATGTTGGGCTGCGTGGCGATCTGGATCACCGGCACGAAATCGCGCTCGACGTCGTAACCGGGGTCGGCGAAAAGCGTCATGTTGACCGCGATCGCCGAGGTCGTGACGAGCGCGGTGTAGCCGTCCGGATGCGACTTGGCCACCATGGCGGCGCCGATGTTGCCGCCGGCGCCGGGGCGGTTGTCGACGATCACCTGCTGGCCGAGGATCTCGGGCAGCTTCTGGGCGACGAGCCGCGCGACGATGTCAGTCGGCCCGCCGGGCGCGAACGCGACGACGATGCGCACCGGCTTGGTCGGATAGCCCTGGGCGAACGCGCCCGATACCATCATCAGCAGCAGTGCAATCGCAGACAGCAGCCTGGTCATCGCTTCCTCCCTTGGATTACTTGATCGCCAGCGGATTCACCGGCGAGCCCACCGCGCCGGTGATCGGCAGCGCCGGCGCGACGAACAGGAACTCGTAGCGCCCGTCGGCCTTACAGTCCTTCGCGAGCTCGGCGAGGTCGAAGATCTCCCCCACCGAGAGCCCGATGACCGGGATCGCGATCCAGTGCCACGGCTGGTTCGTGTCCTCGGTCTCGCACGGCCGCACCTCCACACCCCAGGTGTCGGTGACCACCGCCGCGACCTGCCGCGCGTGCAGCCAGTCCAGCGTCTCGAACGCGAGGCCCGGCGCGTCGCCGCCGGCGTAGCCGTCCCACGTCTTCGACGCGAGCTTCGCCTCGATGTGCCCGGTGCGCACGATCAGATAGTCGCCGCGGCCGACCTTCACCTTCTCCCTGCGCTCGGCGGCCTCGAGCATCTCGTTCGTGATCGCGAAGCCGTCCGGCAGCCAGCGCCTGCCGAACAGCGCCGCGATGTCGAGCAGCACGCCGCGCCCGACCATCTTCGCCTTGGTCTTCTCGATCCCGCCGTACTGTGCGCCCGAGGTGGTCACCGTGCGGCAGTCGCGGCCGTTCCAGGTGTAGTCCTCGTAGAAGATGTGGCCGAGCCCGTCCCACTGCGTGCCGCACTGGAGCGGCATGATCACCAGGTCGTCGGCGCCGCGGATCTTGCGGTGATCGAGGACGCCGGAGTAGGCGTCGGTGCCGGTGCGCAGCATCACGTGCACCGGGTTGAAGCGGCCGAGCGCCGGGTACTTGCTCTTGCCGCCCTGCGGCCCCTTCGCGTCGAAGTTGAGCGCGAGCGACATCACCTTGCCCTTGCGCACCAGCCGCGCTGCGTTGACGATGTCGCCGGGGGCGACGTAGTTGAGCGTGCCGATCTCGTCGTCCTTGCCCCAGCGCCCCCAGTTGCTCAGCCGCTTCGCGGCGGCGCGGACGTCCTTGCGCGTGAGCTTGCGGTTGCGGGCTTCGCGGGTGTCGCGGACCTTCAGCTTCTTGGCTGCCTTCGTTGCCATCGTCTCCTCCGGGGGGGCGCGCGTAGCTTATCATCGGCGGCGAGCCCGCAGCCAGGATGACCAAACCCGATGGCTAAAGTGACCGGCGCCGAAGTTCTCGCCGACATGCTCGCCGGCTACGGCGTGACGCACGTGTTCATGGTGCCGGCGGTGCTGCGCCGCACGTTCGCCGAGATGGAGCGGCGCACGAGCATTCGCCGCATCCACACGCACGGCGAGAAGGCAGCGGCGTACATGGCCGACGGCTACGCGCGCGCGTCGGGGCGCCCGGGCGTGTGCATGGCGCAGGTGGTCGGCGCGCTCAACCTCGCAGCGGGCCTCCGCGACGCGTACCTCGCGCACTCGCCGGTCATCGCGTTCACCGGCGGACGCGAGCCGCGCACCAAGTTCCGGCAGGTGTACCAGGAGGTGGACGACGTCCCGTCGTTCGAGCCGGTGACGAAGTGGAACGCCACCGTCGACGCGGTGGAGCGCTTCCCCGACATGGTGCGGCAGGCGTTCCGCGTGGCGGTGTCCGGCGCCCCGGGGCCGGTGCACCTGCAGTTCCGCGGCAACGAGGGCCAGATCGACCAGGAAGAGGCCGACATGGAAGCGCTGTGCGAGCCGCAGTTCGCGCGCGTGCCGCCGTTCCGGCCGGAGCCCGAGCGCGCGCACGTGCTCGCCGCCCTCGGGGCGCTCCAGTCCGCGGAGCGGCCGGTGATCGTCGCGGGCGGCGGCGTCCGGGCCTCGGGCGCCGGCCTCGAGCTCGTCGCGCTCGCGGACAGGCTCGGCGTGCCGGTGGCGACGTCGCTGAACGGCAAGGACGCGATCCCGGGCACGCATCCGCTCTCGGTCGGCGTCGTCGGCAGCTATTCGCGCGAGAGCGCGAACCGGGTCGTGGCGGGTGCGGACCTCGTCTGCTTCGTCGGCACCACCGCCGGCGGGATGACGACGCACTTCTGGGCGGTGCCGAAGGTCGGCGTGCGCGCGGTGCAGATCGACATCGACCCGGAGACGCTCGGCCGCAACTATCCGCTGACGGCCGCGGTGCTGGGCGATGCGAAGTCGGTGCTCGCCCGCATGCTCGAGCACGCGGATCCCTCGACCGCCGAGCGGCGGCACGCCTGGCTCGAGACGACGCGCGGCATCTGCCGCGCGTGGCACGAGAAGTACCGTCCGCTGCTCGGCTCCGACGCGGTGCCGATCCGGCCCGAGCGCATCTGCGCCGATCTCACCCGGCACGTGCCGGACGATGCGATCGTGGTCGTCGACACCGGCCACGCCGGCATGTGGATGGGCGGGATGTACGACCTGCGCTCGCCGCGCCAGAGCTACCTGCGCAGCGCCGGCCACCTCGGGTGGGCTTTCCCGGCCGGGCTCGGCGCGAAGTGCGCGTGTCCCGATCGGCCGGTGATCACGTTCACCGGCGATGCCGGCTTCTGGTACCACATCGGCGAGATCGAGACCGCGGCGCGCTGGAAGATGAACGCGGTCACCGTGGTCAACAACAACGCGAGCGGCAACCAGTCGAAGCGCGGGTTCGACCGCGCCTACGGCGGGCAGCAGACCGAGCAGGCGCGGGAGCTGTGGACCTTCAACCGGGTGAACTTCGCCCGCATCGCCGAGGAGATGGGGGCGCTCGGGATCCGGGTCGAGCGCGCCGCGGACTTCGCGCCGGCCCTCGAGCGCGCGCTCGCGGCCGGGCGGCCGGCGGTGATCGACGTCGTGACCGACATCGACGCGACTGCGCCGGTGGCGGTGGGGTAGTCCCCGGGCACCGCTTGCGGAACGCGGCGCGTCGGAGGCTGACGCTGCGACGCGCCCGAACTCGCGCAGCGCTTCGCGCCCAGTCGGCTCTGGGCGAAGCGATGGAACTCCAGTAGAGTCACGCGTTCAATTCCACCTGCCCACCCGCTCTAGGAGCATGCGCCCCATGCGATTCCGGTTTCGGCCGTTCGTCTTCTTCGTCCTGATGTGCCTGCCGCTGCTCGTCCACGCCCAGCAGGGCACCTGGCCGAACCGCTTCGTCCGCCTGATCATCCCGTTCCCCGCCGCCACGTCGCCGGACGTGGTGATGCGGCTGGTCGGACCGCACCTTGCGGCGATGTGGGGCCACCAGGTCGTCATCGAGAACCGCGTCGGCGCCGCCGGGAACATCGGTACGGCCGCGGTCGCGTCCGCGCCGCCCGACGGGCACACGCTGCTCTACACGGTCAACTCCACCATTTGCGCCAACCCGCACCTCTACTCGAAGCTGACCTTCGACCCGCTCAAGGACCTGGCGCCGATCTCCCTCGTCGTCAACCTCGGCTACGTCCTGATCGGGCGCAACGACCTGCCGGCCAAGGACCTCAAGGCGCTGATCGGGTTCGCGAAGAGCAATCCCGGCAAGCTGTCCTACAGCTCCTCCGGCGTCGGCGTCGGGACGCACATCGTCATGGAGCTCTTCCTGGGCGCGACCGGCACGCAGATGCTGCACGTGCCGATGAACACGCCGGCCACCGTCGCGGTGTTCCAGGGCGAGACGGACCTCACCATGAGCCCCTACACCACCGGCATCCCGGCGGCGAAGAGCGGCAAGGCGCGCGCCTTTGGCACCACGCTCGCCAAACGCTCCGACCTCCTTCCCGACGTGCCCGCGGTCGGCGAAGTCGTGCCGGGGTTCGTCGGGGACGCCTGGCACGGGCTGTTCGCTCCGGCCGGAACGCCGCAGGCCATCATCGACAAGGTGGCCGTCGACACCGCCAAGGTGCTGGCGATGCCGGAGGTGCGCGCCAAGCTCGCGGGCATCGGGCTCGAGCCGGTGGGGATTTCGCCCGCGGAGTTCGCCGGCATCGTCAAGCACGACCACGCCAAGTGGGGAAAGGTGATTCGCGACGCCAACATCAAGCTGGATTGAGCATGAAGAAGAACTGGACGTACACCAAGGGCCTGCACGACCTGGGCAACGGCCACTTCGCCTACCTGATGCCGGACGGGAGCTGGGGCTGGTCGAACGCGGGGCTGGTCGAAGACGGCGGGCAGACGCTGCTCGTCGACACGCTCTTCGACGTGAAGCTCACGCGCGAGATGCTGGACGCGATGAGACGCGCGGTCCCGGCGGCGGCGAGCATCGGCGCACTCGTCAACACGCACGCCAACGGCGATCATTTCTTCGGCAATGAGCTGCTCGAGGGCCGGCGCATCATCGCCTCGAAGGCCGCCGCCGAGGACATGAACATCCGGCCGCCGGCGCAGTACGCCGCGTGGCAGAAGCAGTGGGAGACGATGGGCGTGGCCGGCCGCTTCTGGTACGAGGTGATGGGGCGGCACTTCGACTTCCAGGGCATCCGGCTGACGCTGCCCAACGAGACCTTCTCGGGCGAGATGCGCTTGCAGGTCGGCGACAAGGAAGTGCGCCTGATCGAGGTCGGGCCGGCGCACACCCGCGGGGACGTCATCGTGTACGTCCCGCAGGACCGGGTGGTCTACACCGGGGACATGCTCTTCAACAGCGCCCATCCGGCGATCTGGTCGGGGCCGGTCGCGAACTGGATCCGGGCCTGCGACCTGATGCTCTCGTGGGACCTCGAGGTCGTGGTGCCGGGCCACGGCGCGCTGACCGACCAGTCCGGCATTCGGGAGTTCCGCGACTACCTCGCCTACGTGCGCGCGGAGGCGCGCAAGTGCTTCGACGCGGGCATGAGCTTCGTCCAGGCGGCCGACGCGATCTCGCTCGACCCGTGGGCGCACTTCGCGGAGGACGAGCGCATGTACATCAACGTCTACGCCTGCTACCGCGAGTTCGGCGCGAAGGATGCGGGCGGGACTCCCGACATCCTGCGCATGCTGGAGCTCATGGGCGGAAAGCACTTCCGCAAGCAGGAAGCGGGGAAGCAGTGAAGCTCGCCACGTTCGAGGCCGACGGCGGCCGCCACGTCGGCGTGGTGGAGGGCGACCGGGTGATCTTGCTCCCCGAGTACGGCGACATGCTCGCGGCCATCCAGGCCGGGATCCCGGCCCTGCAGAGCGCGACCCGCGGGGCGGCGCATCCGCTGGCGCGCGTGCGACTGCTTGCGCCCATCCCGCGGCCGCCGCGCCTGCGCGACTTCCTGAGCTTCGAGCTGCACGTGCGCCAGTCGCGGGCCAACCGCTACCTCTTCGGCCAGGGCAGCGCGCGGCTGGACCCGGCCAGCATCGAGATCGCCCGCGTCTGGTACGAGCGCCCCGTCTACTACAAGGGCAATCCCTTCAGCGTGGTCGGCCACGAGGCCGAGGTGCACTGGCCGTCGTACTCGCGCATCATCGATTTCGAGCTCGAGATCGGCGCGGTCATCGGCCGCGGCGGCAAGAACCTCGCGCCGGCCCGGGCGCTCGAGCACGTGTTCGGCTACACCGTGTTCAACGACTTCTCCGCCCGGGACGAGCAGTACGCCGAGATGCAGGGGCAGCTCGGCCCGGCGAAGGGCAAGGACTTCGACACCGGCAACGCGCTCGGACCGTGGATCACCACCGCCGACGAGATCGGCGACCCGCAGGCGCTCGAGATGACCGCCAGCGTCAACGGCGAGACCTGGTCGCGGGGCAACAGCGGCAGCATGCATCACGGGTTCGCCGACATCGTGGCCTACGCCTCGACCGAGGAGACGCTCTATCCCGGCGAGATCCTCGGCTCGGGCACCGTGGGCGGCGGCTGCGGCAACGAGCTCGGCCGCTTCCTGAAGCACGGCGACGTGGTCGAGCTGTCGGTGGGCGGCATCGGCGTGCTGCGCAACCGGATCGTGGCGCCGCACGTGCGGGAGGTGCCGGCGCTGCCGCTCGCGATTCTCTAGGAGCGCCGTGCGGCGGCGGGCCGGACGCGGCTAGCCGCCCGCCAGCCAGGCATCGAGGATCTCGGCGCCGGTGGCGGGCCACACGCCCGGGCGGCTGAGAATGCGGTCGAGGACCGTCTCGAGCGTGCCGATCCGGTACGGATGGCCGATCGCCCACGCGTGCAGCGGCAGCGCCATGATGCGCCCGCCCTGCCGGCCGGCCTCCTCGTAGAGCAGCTCGAACTGGTCGAGCCACTGGTCGCGCAGCTCGTCCTCGTCCTGGTGCATGCCGACGAGCAGCGTGGCGTCCTGGATGTCGTTCGAATGCGGCATGGCGTGGAGCGTGCGCCCGCCCGCCCGCAGGGGATAGGGCATGTCGTCGTTCACCCAGTCGCACACGTACTCGATGCCCGCCGCGGCGAGGAGGTCGAGCGTGCGGTGCGACTCC
>JAGVSZ010000129.1 GCA_019137045.1 Betaproteobacteria bacterium | reverse complement strand
GCCCATCTCCTGCGTCGCCGGCCCCGGCGATTTCGCGCCGGTCCAGCCGCCGTACGCGGCGCAGTCGCTGACGCGTATCGCCTCCCAGCTCAGCGTCACGCGCGCGCCCGGCGCGACGGTGACGGGCCCCGGGCCGCCGTTGACGGTGAACGACTTGATCTCGGGTGTCTTCGCGAGCTCGAGGTCGGCGGCCGTGCAGTTGTAGGAGGGGAAGTAGCTCGCGCCGGTGCGCACGGCCTCGAAGTGCACGGCGGCGGCCGTGATGCACTCCTGCCGCTGCAGCGTCGTCATCCCCTTCGCGCTATTGCAGGTCTTGCGCATCTCGTAATAGAACGCGTTGTCGCAGCTCGACTTCGTCTCGCCGGTGTTCGCGCACTGGTTGTAGCACTCGTCGTGCTTGTAGCAGGCGTGGTTGAAGAACGGCTCGAGCCACGCCGGGATCGACTTCCCGCTCGGGCCGCAATAGCCCTTCGAGGGGTCGTACGGATCGAAGGCCGTCGCCGGACCGGCGGAAACGAGCAGCAGGCCGGCGAGCGCCGCGAGCCTGGACAGACGATGGGTCGATATCGACATGTTCGGGTTCCGATGCCCGGTGCGCCGCACGCCGGCGCACCCGATGCCGCCCCTCCTCCTGGGGCGCGCACCCTCCCGTGCAGGCTAACCGGCCCGCCGCCGACGCGCGTTGCCCGCGGTCAATGAACGTGATCGGAACCGGGGCGCGAGGGGCGCCGGGGACTCGAGCGCTGTGCAGTCGGCAAATTCCCCTGGTGCCCGCGTCAAGCAGGAGGATCGTCGCGCCCGGATGATCGATCGCGTCGCGGTGGCGCTTCGCCGCCGCCTGTTGCGAGAGGGCAGACGCGATGGAAACGAGCAGGACGTACGAAGGCGCATGCTTCTGCGGCGCCGTGGGAATCGCCGTCACCGGCGAGCCGGCGGCGATGGGCTACTGCCATTGCGACTCGTGCCGGCGCTGGTCGGCCGGTCCGGTGAACGCGTTCACGCTGTGGAAGCCCGAGTCGGTGCGCGTCACGCGCGGCGCCGACCAGCTGGCGAGCTATCACAAGACGCCCAACAGCCACCGAAAGTGGTGCCGCGCGTGCGGCGGGCACGTGCTCACGGAGCACCCCGGGATGGGCCTCGTCGACGTCTACGCGGCGGTGATCCCGTCGTTCCCGTTCGCGGGCGCCGTCCACGTGAACTACCAGGAGACCGTCCTCCCGCTGAAGGACGGGCTGCCGAAGCTGAAGGACGTCCCCGCCGAGCTAGGCGGTTCGGGGGCGGTGCTTCCCGAGTAGGCACCGATGCGCGCCGGGTCAGCGCGCCTGCGACTTCCGCCACGCGGCCGGAGGCAGGCCGAACTCGCGCTTGAACGCGCGGTTGAAGGCCGCCTCCGAGTCGTAGCCGACGTCGTTGGCCACCCGGATGATCGGCGCGTCGGTCTCGCGCAGCCGCTGCGCCGCGAGCGACGTCCGCCAGCGCGCGAGGTACTGCATCGGAGGCACGCCGATCAGCGCGGTGAAGCGCTGTCCCAGCCCGGACCGCGACAGGCCGACGCGACGGCCGAGCGCCTCCACCGTCCACGGGTGCGCGGGATCCCCGTGCAGCAGCGCCAGCGCCCGCCCGACGTAGCGATCGCGCAGCGCGCCCAGCCAGCCGGGCGCGCCGGGCAGCAGCGTGTCCATGTGGTGACGCACCGCCTCCGCGAACAGCACCTCGGACAGTCTCGCGAGCACCATCGCCGAGCCGGGACGCTGTGCGGCGCTCTCGGCCACCGAGTAGCGGATCGAGCTCCGTATCCAGTCGGCGGTGCCGCCGTCGGCGAAGCTCACCTTGAGCAGGCGCGGCAGGCTCGCGAGGATCGGCTCGGCGAGGCGGCGGTCGCAGGCGAGGTAGCCGCAGACGATGCGCGTCGCGTCGCCGTCGCTGCCCGCGTTGAGCTGGGCGACGTCGCCGCGGCGCAGCAGCCTGTCGAGCGTGTCGCCGGTGATGTCGGTGGGGGCGAGCCGCGCGCCGACGTTGCTCGCGGTGGCGAGCACGTGCCGGTCGCCGTGCGGGAACAGGATGAGGTCGCCTTCGTCGAGCGCCGAGAACTCGCCGTCGACGAGCCGCGCGTAGCAGGTGCCGGCGGTCACGAGGTGGTACGGGATGACGTGCCCGGCCTCCGGCATCAGCACGTCCGCGATCTTGCGCGCCGGCGCGGTCAGGTACGACCACTGCGCGCGCAGCTGCATTTCGAGGAAGACGGCGCCGGTGAGCCGGATGGCGCCGAGCACTTCGGACAGCGCGTCCATCGGGCGGTCTCCTGCGCAGCCGCGGGGCGCCACTCTACCACCGCGCCTGCCGGCGGACGACCGGGTCCGTGGCGGCGGGCGGCGCAGGCGAACGGCGCGTCGCTACAATGCCGCTTTCCCGTCGACACGCGCCGCGGCCATGACGATTCGAACCCCCCTCAGGACGGGCGCACTCGCGCTGCTGATCGCGGCCTTCGCGGGGCTGCCGGGGGCCGCCGCCCAGCCGAACGCCGGCGGCGGCGCAAAGCCGGTCACCGTGACGATCGTCCACCTGAACGACGTCTACGAGATCCTGCCGGTCGAGGGCGGGAAGTCCGGGGGGCTGGCGCGCGTCGCCACGGTCGTCCGGCAACTGAAGGCGGCGCAGCCGGCGCTCCTGACGACGCTCGGCGGCGACTACCTCTCACCGTCCGCGATCGGCACTGCCAAGGTGGACGGGAAGCCGATCGCCGGGCGGCAGATGGTCGACGTGCTGAACGCGGTGGGCGTCGACTGGGCGACCTTCGGCAACCACGAGTTCGACGTGTCCGAGGCGGCGTTTCGCGCGCACCTCGGGCAGGCGAAGTTCCGCATCGTCTCGTCGAACGTGACCGGCGCCGACGGGCAGCCGTTCCCCGGCGTGCCGACTTCC
>JAGVSZ010000234.1:3756-6683 GCA_019137045.1 Betaproteobacteria bacterium | reverse complement strand
CGCGCCGCGGCCTCCGCCGCGGCGCGCGCGGCGACCACCTGCTCGGTGCGCAGCTCGGCGCGCACGCGCGCCTCGGTCTCGCGCAGGAGCTCGCTCTCGGCGCGCTCGAGCCCCGCGCCCGCCTCCGCCGGCTCCTGCAGCGACAGCTCCGGGAGCGCGTGCGCCTCCGGCCCCGGCGCATCGCGCAGGTTCTGCTCGTAGCTGAGGATCGCCTGCCGGATCGCGTCGAACGCGGCGAGCATCGAGGCGCTGCGCGCCTCCGTGTCGGGCTCCGCGTTCGGGCGTCCGCGCTCCGCGTCGGCGCTGAAAGCCAGCCGCAGGCTGGACGGTTCGGGGTTGGCCATGGCCGCCTCCTTCTCGCAGGTCCGGCCGCCGGCTCGACGGGGCCGGCTCGCGGACGGGGGAGCAGAAGTCTAGCCCCAGGCTCCAGGTTTCGCACCAGGAAATTGAAGGAACTGTCTGATATCTCCCGGTTTTCGATCGTTCGACCCGGCCCTGAAACCGGCCGGGAGCGCCCGCGGGCGGGCGTGGGGTCGGGGCGCCGTTGTACGCTCGCCCTCTCGCGCCACGGCGAGAGGGGGACCGACCTCATGCGCACCCAAGTCGCGATCATCGGCGCCGGGCCCGCCGGCCTGCTGCTCGGCCAGCTCCTGACGCGCGCCGGGATCGACAACCTGATCCTCGAGCAGCGCACGCCCGAGTACGTCCTCGGACGCATCCGCGCCGGCGTGCTCGAGCAGGGCGCGGTCGACCTGCTGGACGAGGCGGGCGTCGGGGCACGCCTGCATGCCGAGGGCCTGGTGCACGGCGGGATCGAGATCAGCTGGGCGGGCGGCCGGCACCGCATCGATCTCAACGGGCTCATCGGCGGCAAGCACGTCGTCGTGTACGGCCAGACCGAGGTGACGCGCGACCTGATGGAGGCGCGCGCGGCGAGCGGGGCGCCGTCGGTCTACGAGGCGGAAGACGCGCGCGTGCAGGGCATCGACGGCGAACGCCCGAGCGTGCGCTACCGGCACCGGGGCGAGGCGCGCACGCTCGAGTGCGACTTCGTCGCCGGGTGCGACGGGTTCCACGGCGTGTGCCGGCAGAGCGTCCCCGCCTCCAGCCTGCGCACCTACGAGCGCGTGTATCCGTTCGGGTGGCTGGGCGTGCTGGCCGACGTGCCGCCGGTGTCCGCGGAGCTGATCTACGCGAGCCACGAGCGCGGCTTCGCGCTCTGCAGCATGCGCAGCCGCACGCGCAGCCGCTACTACCTCCAGTGCACGCTCGCCGAGCGCGTGGAGGAATGGCCGGACGAGCGCTTCTGGGCGGAGCTCGTGCGCCGGCTCGACCCGCGCGCCGCGGCCGACCTGGTCACCGGGCCGTCGATCGAGAAGAGCATCGCGCCCCTGCGCAGCTTCGTGGCCGAGCCGATGCGCTGCGGACGGCTGTTCCTCGCCGGGGACGCGGCGCACATCGTGCCGCCGACCGGTGCGAAGGGGCTCAACCTCGCCGCGAGCGACGTGCGCTACCTGTTCGACGCGCTGCTCGCGCACTACCGGCACGGCCGCGACGAAGGCCTGAACGCGTACTCGGAGCGGGCGCTGCGCCGCGTCTGGAAAGCCGAGCGCTTCTCGTGGTGGATGACGCTGCTGCTGCACCGCTTCCCGGATCACGGTCCGTTCGGCGACAAGATCCAGCTCGCGGAACTGCAATACCTGTTCGACTCGCGCGCCGCGCAGGCCGTGCTCGCCGAGAATTACGTCGGCCTGCCTTACTGAGTACCATTCGGCCCCCGACCCCGAGGAGGCGCCTTGTCCGGCCCGGTTCTGTGTCGCCTCGCCGCGCTCCTGCTCGCCGCCGCGCCCGCCGCGCTCGCCCAGGCACCGACCGCGCGCCTCAAGGTCGAGCGACCCGCGCAGGAGGTTCCGGCCGCCGAGACCGGCCTCGCGTCGGTGTACGCGGACGACCTGGAGGGCCAGCTGACCGCGAGCGGGCAGCGGTACGACGGCAACCGGCTGACCGCGGCGCATCGCACGCTGCCGCTCGGCACGCGCGTGCGCGTGACCGACCCCGCGACCGGCACGAGCGTGCGCGTCGTCGTGAACGACCGCTGGGGCGGCGGGCCGGGCCGGGTGGTGAACCTCTCGCGCCGCGCGGCCGAGGACATCGGGCTCGGCAGCTACGGCCAGCTCACCGTGCGGGTCGAAGTGGAGCGGCTCGGCGACGGGTCGGTCGACCCGCCCGAGGAGGAGCCGGTCTTCCGCGAGCCGCTGGCGCCCCGCCTGGAGGCCACCTCGGACGATCCCGCCGGGCGCACCCGGCGCTGCGAGAACGAGGCGGAGATCCTCGGCCTCACGGACAGCTGGCGCGCCAACCACGTGCGCACCTGCCTCGCGCGCAAGCCGCTCGCGCCGGCGCGGTGACGCGCTACGCGAGCCGCATCAGCGCCGCCCCCGCGGCCACGAGCGCGACGCCCGCCCAGCGCCGGAGCGACACGCGCTCGCGCAGCAACGTCGCGGCGATCAGCGTGCCGAACACGATCGAGGTCTCGCGCAGCGCGGCCACCAGTCCGATCGGCGCCAGCGTCATCGCCCAGAGCGCGATTCCGTACGCGCCGACGCTGCAGCCGGCGCCGGCGGCGAGCAGGCCCCAGGCGCCGTGCGACCGCGGCAGCGCCCGCGCGCCGATCCACGGCCGCGCCAGCGCCAGCGCGAGCGACGAGAGCGCGAACATCCAGGCGACGTAGCTCGGCGCGCTGCCCGCGGCGCGCACGCCGGAGCCGTCGACGAGCGTGTACGCGACGATGACGAGGATGTTCGCGCCGACGATCGCGAGGGTGCGCGCGTGCACGTGCCGCGCGCGCAGGCCGTCGGCCGCGAGCGCGACCGCGCCGGCGGCGACCACCCCGACCGCCGTCCAGCCGCCGGGCGAGAGCGGCTCCG
>JAGVSZ010000234.1:0-3736 GCA_019137045.1 Betaproteobacteria bacterium | reverse complement strand
GCTCCGCGAGCAGCACCCAGGCGCCCACGGCGGTGACGAGGGGCGGGGCGCCGCGCATCAGGGGGTACGCCACGCTGAGCTCGCCCGTGCGATAGGCCAGTTCGAGCAGCTTGAAGTAGGCGAGGTGGATGAGCGCGGAGGCGGCGAGCAGCGGCCAGCTCGCCGCCGCGGGCAGCGGCAGGAAGGGCAGCGCCGGCGCGGCGAGCGCGCCGCCGGCGATGCCCACCGCGATCGCGTCGCCCGCCCTGCCGCTCGCGGCCTTCGCGAGCGCGTTCCAGCTCGCGTGCAGCGCCGCCGCGGCGAGCACCGCGAGCATGACCGTCAGCGACACGCCGGCGATCCGGCGGCCGCGCCGCCGTCACGGGTCACGCCTGCCCTTGCGCTTCAGCAACGCGTCGAGGTCGGCAAACGGCCGGTGGGTCGCGGACGCAGCGGGCGCGGGAACCGGGCCCGGCGCGCCCTGCCGCGCGCCGTGCTCCAGGTGTCGCGAGTGCTCGTCGTCGTGACAGTAAACGCACAGCAGCTCCCAGTTGCTCCCGTCGCGCGGGTTGTTGTCGTGGTTGCCGTCCTTGTGGTGCACCGTGAGCTGATGGCGCGTCGCGCGATCGAACTCGCGGGCGCAGCGCCCGCAGATCCACGGCAGGATCTTGAGCGCCTGCTCCCGGTAGCCCCGTTCGCGCCGCTCCCGGCTGCGCCGGGCCGCGGCGACGAGTCGGTCCAGCCGGTCGTTGTCCGGCCCGCTCCTGCCCGGCGACATGAGTCCTCCACGCGTGCCCAGAAGACTACTCGATGCGCTTCGGCCCCGGCGCTTCCTGCCCGGACGCCGGGCGCCCGCGCGCTGCATGGCGCCGCGGTCTTCCCGGACGGAGGATCAGAGTGAGCGCACACATATTGAGTCGACCTGTGGGCGCCACGGCGTGCACCAGGCGACTCACTCTTGATTCCGAGGGAATTACGAACCTTGCGAGCGCGCGCTCGGCGCGCGCGGTCGCCCGCGCCAAGGGGCGGATTTGTGATCTGGACCATTGTCCTGCGTGCGCTTCCCGCCTACTATTCGAACAATGGTTCAAATTTTGAATCACCGTTCAAATGCGGGTTCGGAGCGGGTCCGCCGCCGCAGCGAAGCGCGGCGGCTCGACATCCTCCGCGCCGCCGCGCGCGTGTTCCGCCGCCGCGGCGTCGCCTCGACGGGCATGCGCGAGATCGCGCAGGAAGCCGACCTCTCGCCGGGGAACCTCTACTACTACTTCAGCGGCAAGGACGAGCTGCTGCTCTTCTGCCAGGAGCGGACCGTCGACAGCATGCTCGCCGCGGTCGCCGCCGCGCGCGCGACCCCGGGCGCCGTCGCCGAGCAGTTGCGCAGCGTGCTGCGCGCGCACGTCCACGCGATGCTCGACGAGCTCGAGGGCGCCACCGCCCATCTCGAGATCGACGGGCTGCCCGAAGCGATGCGCGCGCCGATCATCGCGAAGCGCGACCGTTACGAGCGCGCGGTGCGCCAGCTCGTGACCGACGGCGTCGCGCGCGGAGAGTTCGCGCCCTGCGACGCCGCGCTCGTCACGCGCGCGATGCTCGGCGCGGTCAACTGGACGGCGCGCTGGTACCGGCCCGACGGCGCGCGCCCGGTGGCGGAGATCGCGCAGACCCTCGCAGACTATCTGGTGAAAGGAGTGCTCAGATGAGTGCGGTCCCGGAACGGGTGCACATGCGGCTCACGGTGAACGGCGAGGAGACGCCGGTCTCGTTCGCGCCCTACAAGACGCTGCTCGAGGTGCTGCGCGAGGACCTCGGCCTCACCGGCACCAAGCACGGCTGCGAGCTCGGCGAGTGCGGGGCCTGCGCGGTGCTGATCGACGGCGAGCCGGTGCTCGCCTGCCTCGAGCTCGCGGTGCAGTGCGAGGGGCGCGACATCCAGACGATCGAGGGCGTCGCGCGGGGCACCGAGCTCCACCCCCTGCAGGCCGCGTTCGCCGACCTCGGCGGCTCGCAGTGCGGCTACTGCACCTCCGGCATGGTGATGACCGCCAAGGCGCTGCTCGACCGGGATCCCGCGCCGAGCCGGGAGCGGATCAAGGAGGCGCTGTCCGGAAACCTGTGCCGCTGCACCGGCTACCAGCAGATCTGGGAGTCGGTGGAGGAGGCGGCGCGCGTCATGCGGGAGGCCGGGCGATGAACGCACCCGAGAAGCCGCGCGCGAAGGCGCGCCCCGACAACCGGCCGTTCGAGACCGTCGGCAAGCCGCGCCGCCGGGTGGACGGGCGCGCGAAGACGATCGGCCAGCAGGTCTTCGCCGACGACCTCGTGCTGCCGCGCATGCTGCACGCGAAGCTGCTGCGCTCGCCGCACCCGCACGCGATCGTCGAGTCGATCGACGCCACGCGCGCGCAGGCGCACCGGGGCGTGCACCTCGTGCTCACCGGCGCCGAGTTCCCGGTTCCGTACGGCATGATGCCGGTGTCGCTCGACGAGCATCCGCTCGCGCGCGAGCGCGTGCGCTACGTCGGCGACCCGGTGGCCGCGGTGATCGCCGTGGACGAGCAGACCGCGACCGCGGCGCTCGACCTGATCGACGTCAAGTACCGGGTCCTGCCCACGATCGGCTCGCCGGAGGAAGGCCTCGCCCACCCCGAGCCGCGCATCCACGAATACGGCCAGCAGGGCAACATCCACCGCAACCAGGCCTACGAGTTCGGCGACGTGGACGAGGTGCTGGCGCACCACGTCTTCGAGGACGTGTTCTTCTACGAAGGCAACACCCACCTGCCGATGGAGCAGCAGGCCTCGGTCGCGTCGATCGAGGGCGACGGCAAGCTCCTGCTCCAGACCAGCACCCAGAATCCCCACTACCTGCACCGCCAGCTCGCGCGCGTGCTGCAGGTCCCGGCCGCGCACATCCGCGTCATCGCGCTCGCCAACGGCGGCGGCTTCGGCGGCAAGTGCGACCCCGGCAACCACGAGTTCGTGGTGTCGAAGGCGGCGCTGATGCTCGGGCGCCCGGTGAAGATCTGCCTCACGCGCGAGGAGGTCTTCTACCAGCACCGCGGCCGCCACCCGGTGCTCATGAAGTTCCGCACCGGCGTCACCAAGGACGGGCGCCTCACCGCGATCCACCTGCAGACCCTGCTCGACGGCGGCGCGTACGGCTCGCACGGGCCGGCGAGCACCTTCTACACCGGCGTGCTGACGCCGGTGACCTACGAGCTGCCGCGCTTCAAGTTCGAGGCCTGCCGCGTGTTCACGAACAAGCCCGCGTGCGGCCCCAAGCGCGGGCACGGGACGCCGCAGCCGCGCTTCGGCCAGGAGGTGCAGCTCGACAAGATCGCCGAGCGCCTCGGCCTCGACCCGGTCGAGATGCGGCTCAGGATGGTCACCAAGCCCGACTCGCTCACCGCCAACTGGCTGCGCGTGGGCTCGACCGGGCTCGCGGAGTGCATCCGCAAGGCGGCCGCGATGTCCGGCTGGAAGGAGCGGCGCGGCCAGCTCGGGCCCGGGCGCGGCCTGGGCTTCGCCAGCTCGGCCTACATGTGCGGCGCCGGGGTGTCGATCTACTGGAACAAGATGCCGCACTCCGCGGTGCAGCTGCTGCTCGACCGCAGCGGCCAGGTGACGGTGTACTGCGGCGCGACCGAGAGCGGCCAGGGCTCCGACAACGTGCTCGCCGCGCTGACCGCGGAGGCGCTCGGCATCGACCCGGTCAACGTGCGCGTGGTCACCGGCGACACCGGCCTCACGCCGA
>JAGVSZ010000108.1 GCA_019137045.1 Betaproteobacteria bacterium | reverse complement strand
CGAGGCGTGCGAGCGTGGACGGCGCGCGCGCGTCTTCCGGGACGGGGACGGCTTCGATCGGGACTGCCTGCTGGAACCTGCGCCCCTCTCCGGCCTCGACCTCGAAGGTGACCTGACCCTCGGGCCGCTGCGCGAAGCGCGCCCACGCGATCACGGTGTCGCCGTCGAACACGTGGCGCAGGTTCTCCGGCCAGCGCTCGGTCGCGCCGTCGGGCCAGGTAATGCGCGCGCTCGTGGCGCGCGGGGCGCCCATGCGCTGGAAGTGGCGGGTGATGCGCTCGGCCATGCCCTCGTTCGGCGACACCAGCTCGCACGCCCCGCCGGTGCGCGCGGCGAGCGAGCGCACGAAGGCTTCGGCGACCGCCGCGCCCACGCCCACGGTGAACACGCGGTGGCCCGAGGCCACCGCCCGCTCCACCACCGGCTTCCAGTCGCTGACCTCGCCGTCGGTGACGAGCAGCACGTCCTGCGGCAGCTCGCCGCCGGTGCGCGACTGGTAGGCGCGCTCGAGTGCGCCGCCGATCTCGGTGCCGCCGAGGTTCGCGGCGAGCTCGCTGCAGAAGCGCCGCGCCCGCTCGAGGTTGAGCGGCGTGCACGGCTCCTGGTGCGTGAAGAGCGCGCGCGCGTGACTCCCGAAGGCGATGACGTTGAGCCGGTCGGCCGGCTGCAGCAGGTCGATGATGGACGCGAGCGCGCGCTTCGCCTGGGCGATCGAGTCGCCCGCCATCGAGCCCGAGCAGTCGACCACGATCTTCACGCTGCGCGGCTCGGGCCGGGCGAGGCCGCCGAGCTTCGGCTGGAAGGACGCGAACACGACGTGCCCGCCCGAGTCCAGATCGGCGAGCGCGTACGAGCGCGCGCCGCCCTGGGCGTCGAAGGTGAGCACGAAATCGCGGTCCATGACGGCCCGTTCGGCCGCGAGCTCGAGGACGGCCGCGCCCGCCTCGCGGCGGCCGCGCACCGGGTGGGTCGCGCAGTCCATGCGCGCATCGCGCAGCAACCCCTCGACGCGCACCGTCAGGCCGAAGCGGTTCTCGACCATGAGCGCGGTCTCGGGCGCCTGGTGCGGCGCGAGGGGGCTCACCCCGTAGCGCGGCGCGACCGTGGTCGGCACGAAGAAGCGCACCGCGTCGCCCGACCAGCGCAGCGCGAGCCCGTAGCGGAAGCGCACGGTGAGCCGCTCGCCGGCCATGACGTTGCCGACGTTCATGGTGTACAGGCCCGGCTCGGCTTCCTCGAGCATGACGGCCGAGTCGCCGTCGGCGATGGCGTTCTCGTACTTCTCCTCGGCGGCTTTCTTCTCGACGACGGTGCCGCGCAGCACGCGTTCCCCGATCGTCACGACCAGCTCGAGCAGCACCGCGTCGAGCGGCAGCGGAAAGGTGTAGACCGCCTCGATGTTGGTGGGCTCGTCGTTGCGGTAGGCGTGCGTGACCTCGACCTCGGCGATCAGGTCGCGCAGGTGCGCGTCGATCGCGACGTCTTCGAGCGGCAGGGCGGCGCCGCCCGCGTTGGCCATGAAACTGGGCCGGATGTCCATGTTCAGTGTTCCTCGTTCCTGATTCGTTCGAATGCCGCGCCCGCTTCGCGAAGCAAGGCGCGGACCTGGTCTGGCGACAACCCCGCCCGGGTCGGCTCGATCGTGAGCTCCACCCCGTCGGCGAGGACGAGATGGCTCCAGACCTCCACCGTGCCGGGGCCGCGCGGCCGCGGCGGCACCGGCGCCTCGGCGCCGCGCAGCAGACCGCGGATGCGCTCGAGCGAGACGCCGGAGGCAACCCATTTCTTTATGGTGACGAGCTGCTCCGCGTGCGTGTTCGTGTAGTGGGCGGCGCGGGTCTCGCCGATCGGCCGGTCGACCAGGCCGAGCTGCACGTAGTAGCGGACCGTGCGTTTCGGCAGATCGACCAGCGCGGCGAGCTCGTCGAGCGAGTAGCTCTGGGGGGCGTCGGGGCGCTTGCTCATGGGGCGCAATATAGCCACTTCTACTGTCGTAATCAAGTGGCAAATTTCACGGCAGGCGGCGGGCGGGGTCGAGGGCGCCGGAGCGGCCGCGGGGCGGGCTGATCGAGGGTTGGTCCGGGCGGCGGCGGCAAGGGGGCATGAGCGTCTACGAAGACGCGAAGACACTAGAGCCGCGCAATCGAGAGTTGCCGACTGCACACGACCGCGCGGGCTCACCGGGCGAGCCACCAGCGGGTGCAAACTCCTTCGCAACCCGACGCAAGACCCGCCTTGCCAGTTAGTAACGTTTCCGTTACCATAAGAATGCTCTCGATCCTCGAGTACCTCGACCCCGCCGGCGGGAGCCCTTTCGGCGACTGGTTCGACGAGCTCGACACGACCGCCGCGGCGAAGGTCACCATGGCGCTCGCGCGCATGGAGCAAGGCAACCTCTCGAACGCGAAAAGCGTCGGCGAAGGCGTGCTGGAGTACCGGATCGACTTCGGCCCCGGGTATCGGGTGTATTTCGGCCGCGACGCACGCACGCTGGTGATTCTCCTGGGTGGGGGCACCAAGCAACGGCAGCAGCGCGACATCGGGAATGCGAGACGGCGGTGGGCCGACTATAGGCAGCGCAAGCAACGGGAGTAACCAGACCATGGCGCTTCCCCGGGAATTCAAGGCGACCGTCGCGGCGCGTGCGAGCCGCGATCCCGCGTTTCGCGAAGCTCTCCTGCGCGAAGCGATCGAGGCGCTCCTTGCCGGCGACGTTGCCACCGGCAAGTCGGTCCTCCGCGACTACATCAACGCTACGATCGGCTTCGAGGCGCTTGCGTCGGCCACCGGCATCGCCTCGAAGAGCCTGATGCGCATGTTCGGGCCCGACGGCAACCCGCAGGCGCAGAACCTGTTCGCGGTCCTCAGTCATCTCCAGGAGCACGCGCGGGTGCGCGTGGAGGTGAGGACGGTGCGCAAGCGGAGCGCGCCGGCAACGCCGACGCGGGCCCTTGCACGCGCGGCGTGATCGTCGTCGGACGCCACGCAACGCTTCTCCGGGACTCACGCCGACCCGTGGCAAGGAAAAGCGCCGCCTACCAACCTCGCCTGCGACGAGCCCTGCGCGATCGTGGCGAAGCTGCGGCCTATCTCACGGCCGCTCTGGCAGACGGCGACAGGGACGCGTTCCGCCTCGCGCTCCGGCACGTGGCGGAGGCCCACGGCGGAGTCGGCGAACTGGCCCGACTCGCCCGCTTCAACCGCGTGAGCCTGTATCGGACGCTGTCCGCACGCGGCAACCCCGAGTTGCGCAGCCTGGGCGCCCTGCTGGAAAGCCTCGGACTTCGTCTGGACGTCGAGGTCCACCGGCGTCGCGTACGGCGAAGGGCAAGACCGGGCCCGACCGGCGCCGGGGCGCCGACCCGCCGGACGGAGCGCGCGAGGGTGCGGCCCCGATGAAGCCCGCCGAGCGTGGCCAGCCCGGTGTCTCGGTGCGTCGCAGGCGCGCCAATCCGTGGATCGGAAGCAACTTCGAGGACTTCCTGCAAGAAGAAGGACAGCTGGAGGAAGCCACTGCGCTCGCGGTCAAGCGCGTCCTCGCCTGGGAGTTCAAGGCGGCGATGAAGAAAGCGAACGTCTCCCGGGCGGAGTTGGCGCTTCGGATGCGCTCGAGCCGCGCGCTAGTGCAGAGGCTGCTCGACCCCAACGACCTCTCGGTCACCCTCGCGACCATGAACAAGGCGGCCGCGGCGCTCGGGCTGAGCCTGCGGCTCGAGCGCTGCGCATGATCTCTGCTAGTGAAGCCGCCAAACGTGCAGGCGGTAGTGCGGCTTCCCTGCCCTTCTTCCTCACAGCACCCGCCACCACGGCGCCGCCAGCACGTCCGGCGCCAGCCATTCCACCGTGCTTCCTGCGTGAAGCAGGAGGCCGGCGCGCGCGCGCTTGCCGTATTCCCTCCGGAACGACCGCAGGTGCGCGCAATCTGCGAGGCGCGGCCGGGCGCCGGCCTTGACCTCGATCGGCAGCAGCCTGCCGCCCGCCTCGATCACGAAATCCACCTCCTCGCCGCTCGCGGTGCGCCAGTACCCGATCTCGGCGCGCTCGCGCCGCGCGTCGCGCCAGGCGAGCAGATCGTGCAGCACGAGATTCTCCAGATGCGCGCCGGCGGGCTCCTCCGCGCCGGCGAGATGCAGCGCCACGCCGGTGTCGCCCCAGTACAGCTTGGGCGCCTTGATGAGCCGCTTGGTGCGGTTCACGGCGTACGCCGGGAGCCGCACCAGGAGATACGAGGTCTCGAGCAGGTTGAGCCAGCGGTGCACGGTCGGCTGCGGAAGCGCCACGTCGCGCGCGAGCTCGGTCTGGTTGACGAGCTGGCCGAGGCGCAGGCAGGCGGCGCGCATCAGACGCCGGAAATCAGGCAGCGCACTGATCGAGGCCAGGTCCCGGAGATCGCGCTCGAGGTAGGTGCGCACGTAACCGTCGAACCAGATGGCGCGCTCTTCCGCCGTGCCGCGCTCGAGCGCGGGCGTCGGGAAGCCGCCGCGGCGGGCGAGCGCCCGCCAGTCTTCGGGTTTCGCATCGCCCGCCGCGAGCACGTCGCGCCACGCCTCGTCGCGCGCGGCGAGCAGCGCCTCCCACTGCCCGGCGCGCCCCTGCCCCCGCTGCTCGCGCCGGGTCATGGGCCAGAGCGTGAGGTAGCTCGCGCGGCCCGCGAGCGACTCGGACACCTGCCGCATCACGAGCAGGTCGGCCGATCCGGTGAGGAGGAAGCGGCCCGGCTTGCGGTCGCGGTCGATGGCCCGCTTCACCGCGGCGAGGAGCCCGGGCTCGCGCTGCACCTCGTCGAGGGTCACCGCGCCGCTGCCGCCCACCAGCGCCTCCGGGTCGCGGCGAGCCGCGTCCAGCACGTCCAGATCGTCCAGCGTGGCGTAGCGCCGCGCGCCCGGCACCCGCTCGGCGACGAGCGTGCTCTTGCCCGTCTGCCGCGCGCCGGTCACCACGACCGCGGGCATCACGCGCAGCCGCTCGGTGAGCGCCGGCTCGACCAGGCGCGCAAGGGTCTTCATGACGTGGATGATATCCATTCACGACGTGGATGGTCAGGCCGTGGGCGATGCGCGCGGGCGCCACGGGCATTCCCCCGCATCCATCCCCTGCGCCGGTTGCGTTTGAACCGCCGCGCAGCGCGCGCGACACTCGCACCCTGGGGAACGCATGCCCCCTCGTCCAGGAGACCCGATGCCCGCGCCAGCCACCGCCCAACCGCCGACTGCCCTCCTCGCCGCCGACGCGCCGCCGCGCAAGCGGCAGTCGACCTACCCCGCAACGTTCGCCGCGCGCGTCGCCGGCCGCCTCAAGCGGCCGCTCGGCGACCCGTTCGGGCTGACCAACTTCGGCGTCAACCTCACGCGGCTCGCGCCCGGCGCGATGTCGGCGCTGCGCCACGCGCACGCGAAGCAGGACGAGTTCGTCTACGTGCTCGAAGGCGAGCCGACGCTCGTCACGGACGAAGGCGAGACACCGCTCCGCCCCGGCATGTGCGCGGGCTTCAAGGCCGGCAGTGGCAACGCCCACCATCTCATCAACTTCACCGACCGCGACGTGGTGTTCCTCGAGGTCGGCGACCGCACGTCGGGCGACGGCGCCGTCTATCCCGACGACGACCTGGTCGCGGTGTTCGACCCCGAGGGCCGCTGGCGCTACACGCACAAGGACGGGACGCCGTACTAGTCCCGATTTGCGCACGATGCGTCTTGGTGGAACGTCGCTTTAGCGTTCGATCGTCTAGGTAAGTCTCGAGCGCACGTTGCCTTCACGGGCGCACACGGGCTCACCGCGTGAGCCACGCCGGCGCGCAGACTGGACGGCGCCATGGCCCCGCGCGCGCAACGCAAAGCCTCGACCGTCGCAGGCGCACCACGCGTCGAATCGCTGATCCTCGTCGTCCGCGGCCGGCGGGTGATGATCGATGCCGACCTCGCCGCGCTCTACGGCGTGCCGACCAGGCGGCTCAACGAGCAGGTGCGGCGCAACGCCGAGCGGTTTCCGCCGGACTTCTGCTTCCGGCTCTCCCGGGCGGAGAAGGCCGAGGTGGTCGCAAATTGCGACCACCTCGCCGGCCTGAAGTTTTCGCCGTCGCTGCCGCATGCCTTCACCGAGCACGGCGCGATCATGGCCGCGCACGTCCTCAACAGCCCGCGCGCGGTGCAGGCGAGCGTCCACGTCGTGCGCGCGTTCGTGCGGCTGCGCGAGGTGCTCGCCTCGCACAGGGCGCTCGTCGCGCGGGTGGACGAGCCCGAGGCCCGCTACGACGGGCAGTTCAAGGTCGTCTTCGATGCGATCCGCCGGCTGATGGCGCCGCCCGAGGCGAAGCCGAAGCGCAGGATCGGCTTCGTGTGACGCAGCGTCGCCGGGGGCAGCCCGATAGCGAACGGACGCGTCGATCGTGCTTTCAACCCTCGCCCGGGTGCGCCGCCGCTATGCCCGTCCCGACCCGGAGGCGCTCGCGCTCGTCGCGCAGGCACGCCGCGAGCGCCCGACCCGCGCCGAGCGCGCGCTCGAAGCGCTCCTCAACGAAGTGAACGGCCACGCGCTCGAGGGCCGCTTCCGGCGCGAGTGGGTGTGCGGCGAGCGCTGGCTCGTCGATTTCTACTTCCCCGAGGTGCGCCTCGCGATCGAGGTCGACGGCGGCTACCACCGCTCCACGTTCCAGCTCGGCTGGGATCTCTTCAAGACGGCCTCGCTCGAGGCGGCCGGCCTCACCGTCCTGCGCCTCACCAACCAGGAGGTGCTCGGCGATCGGGCGCGGCTCGTCGCGAAGCTGCGGCAGGCGTGGCGCAAGGCGCGGGCGAACGCGCCGGCGGCGCGCCGCCCTATGCGCCCGCCGCCAGCCGCGCGAACTCGCGCTTCAGCGCGTTGAGCCGCGCGAGGTAGTCGGCGGCATCGTGGTCGCCGCAGCGCTGACCGGGCGAGAGCTTCAGTCCGCGTTTCGCGTACGCCTCGCCCGCGCCGGCGCCGCACAGGTGGATCACTGCCGCGAGGTCCTGCTTCTGCGCCAGCGTCGCGCGCGCGAGCCCGTTGCGCGCGAGCGTCGTCGCGACGCGCCGGTCGAGGTACGCGGCCGTCAGCTCGATCGCGTGGCTCGGCAGCACGCGCGTGTACAGGCCGTTGAACCAGCACGAGCGCGGGTCGTGCCACGGCCCGTCCTCCACGACGACGTGGTCGCGGATGCAGTAGCGCCGCGCCTCGGCGAAGGTCGCGTCGGTGAGCTGGTAGAGCCCGACCGCGCTCGAGGCCGGGCGGTAGAGCGCGAACGGGTCGGTGACGAGCTGCCAGCGCCAGTAGGTGCGCGCGAGCGGATTGCCGGTGGCCTCGAGCTGCGCGAGCGCGGCGAGGAACTCGGGCGTGATGGTCGCGGTCGAGCGCGAGCGGAAGAGGGGCTGGTACTCGCGCCAGGTCTCGCGCGGGGTCTTGTACAGCGCGCCGCTCACCGGGAAGAAGAGCTCGGTCGGCTTGCGCGCGACCTGGTAGAGGGCGTTCGCCGCGAACCACAGCCCGAGCACGGCAACGGCGCCGAGGAGGACGCGGGCGGGGAGCGGCGCGGCGGCGAGCGCGCGGCGCGCGCGCCGGAAGGCGCGTCGTGCGGAGGCGGAGTGGGACCTGGCCGTACGCGGGACTATCGCCGCCCGCCGGGCGACCCGAGGAGCAGGTAGGCGGTGACGGTGCAGACGACGACGGTGAGCGCGACGCACGCGCTCAGCGCCGACGCCGCGGCCGGGATGACGAAGAGCGAGGACTCGGCCGCCAGCGCCTCGGCCGGCAGGACGCCGGCGAACGAGGCGGCGCCGATCAGGCTCCAGCGCCGCGCGTAGGGCAGGAGCATCCAGCGCATCGCGCGGTTGTAGGCGAGCGCGCGCTCGCGCATCCGGGCGGGGCCGCGGGCCGCGTCCTTGAACAGCGCGAACGGGTTGAGGTAGAGGACGAGCTGGCGCCACAGCGGCAGCCGCGCGCGCGCGTCGGGCGCGAGGAGGCGCTCCACTTCCCGGCTGGCGTCGTCCGGCTGCATCGGCGTCGCGTTGCGCTCCCGCGCGATCATGGCCTGCCGCGATTGTGCCGCGGGCGCGCGCGGCCCGCCGGGGAGACGACGGCCGTCCGTGAACTTGGTGGCGCGCGACCCGCGCCCGTTCAGGCCGCCGGCCGCGTCCAGGATTCCGACCACGCGAGGCAGCAGCTCGAGGACGGCTTGCCGAACCGGTCCTGCAGGAAAACCCTGGCGGCCGCGGCCTCCCCGTTCACCGCGAGCTGCGCGCCGCGCGCCGGCAGGAAGGTGCTGTAGACGCCGAGCGGCCGCCCCATCGCGCCCGGCGGCATGGTCAGGATGAAGGGCGCCATCAGGTCCCACCAGGTCATGATGATCTCGCCGTCGTCGGAGGCGATGCGCTCCTCGACCGTGCTGAGCGAGTTGCCGGCGCGGTCGAACGCCGCGTCGATCACCGGGAGCGACTCGTCGGCGAACGGCTTGTGCAGCAGCGCTTCGATCGTCCGCTGCAGGTAACGCGCGAGCCCGACGTTGTCGGCGTACACGAGCGGCCCCTCGCCGGTGAGCGCGCTCTCGATGAAGAGCACGTGCCCCTGGCCGGCGGGGGACCAGAGCACGCGCCAGTGGCTCGCGCGGTCGGCGATCGTCTTGCCGCCGTCGTTCGAGAGCCGGATGAAGGAGTTCTCCCCCGTCATTACGACGTCGTGGGGATCGACCATTTGCGGTTCGGCCATGGCGGGCTCCTGGGGTGCGGGGCGGCGTCGCGCGCGGCCGGGCTCAGGCCGGCGCGAGGATGTGGATCACGCGGCTCGCGATCAGCTCTTTGGTCTTCGCGCCGTAGGCCGCCATGTGGGGCGCGGCCGCGTGGGCCCTCAGGGCGTCCATGCTCGCCCACTTCTCCACGACCACGAACGTGTCGGGGCCGTAGCGGATCTGGGAGCCGAGCGCGTTGTCCGCGTCGACCGCGGCGCCGTACTCGATGCAGCCCGCCTCGGCCAGGACGTTGGGGACGTTCGCGCGGAAGGCGTCGAGCACCGCGGCGCGCATTCCCGGTTTGGCGGTCACGACGGCGAGCACGTGGATCATCGCGGGGGCCCTTTCGCGGGGAGAAGGGGGTTCAGGCAGCGCCTTCGACGATGCGCACGTCGCGGTCGGCGCCGTCGCCGAGCGCGCGCAGCGCCGCCTGGTAGCCCGGGCTGCCGTGCACCACCAGCGCCGCGTCGAGGCTGTCGAACTCGACCACCACGGTGCGCTGGTCGAGCCCGCCTTCGTAGGTCTTCGCCGGGGTGCCGCGCGCGAGATACCGTCCGCCCGCCGCCTGGACCGCCGGGGCGGCGAGCTGCGCGTACGCGGCGAGCGCGTCGGGGTTCTTGACCGAGCGGTAGCAGACGACCCAGTAAGCCTTGGGCATGGGAATCTCCCCCTGTCGGCGGGTTGGTCGCGCGACGGTGCCGCAGGATACTGCGGATCGCGCGGGGTCGGCGCTCGGAGGCGCCGCCTGCCGTCGCGCGAGGCCGGACCGGCCTCGCTCGCCGCCGGTCAGGCTCTGCGCCGCGGCGCCGCGGTCGCGCGCGTCACCTGCTGGACGAGCTGGCGCAGCTGCGGCCCAATGCGCCGCAGCTCTTCGCGGTGCACGTCCGCCAGGCGCTCGAGGATGCGCTCGCCCTTCGGGGTCAGGCGCAGGTAGACCTTGCGCTTGTCGAGGGGCGAGGACTCGCGCACCGCCAGCCCCTGCCGGTCGAGCCGGTCGACCAGCCCGACCGCGCTGTTGTGCCGGATGAGCAGCTGCTGCGCGAGGTCGTTGATCGTGACGCGCCGGTCCTCCGGGCAGCCGCGCAGCACCAGCATCGCCTGGTAGTGCTGGGCGGTGAGACCGCCCCCCTCGGCGGCCGACTCGCTGAAGCGCAGGAAGCTGCGCAGCGCGTAGCGGAACGCGGCGAGCAGCGCGTACTCGCTGCGCGCGAGCCGCGCGCCCCGCCCGCGCTCCTCCTGCGGCACGCCCCATGCCTGCTCGAACGGCCTGCGCCACGTCACCCGATGAGGCCTCGCGCTGCTGTGCAACTTGACGCTGTATCGTAGCACGATGTATATTGTGTCGCAACGCGATATGTATGGGCCGCCCCGGCCCCCTACCCGGAGGCACTGCCGGAGGCCGCGGGACGCGCAGGGGCGGGCGCGGTTCCGCCGCCCGACCGCGCACCCGTGCGAGGAGCAGGACATGGCGCTCGAACTGCCGCACTTCCCCGACCCCGACGATCGGCCCGCGCCGCGTCGCGCGGGCCCGGAAGCGAACCGACCACGGACCGGGCGCACGGCCCGGAGGGGGCCGCGATGAGCGCCGTCAAAGCGCGCGCCGCGCGCGGCACGCCCCGCCCGGTGAACCTGAAGCGGGCGTACGAACCGCCTGCGCGCGGCGACGGCACGCGCGTCCTCGTCGACCGGCTGTGGCCGCGCGGGCTCACCGAGGACCAGGTGGCCGCCGATCTCTGGCTCAAGGACGCGGCGCCGAGCGACGCCTTGCGCCGCTGGTTCGGCCACGACCCGCGCCGCTGGGAGGGCTTCCGCGCCAAGTACCGGCGCGAGCTCGCGCAGCGCGCCGACCTCCTCGAGCGGCTCGACGCGTTGCGGCGCCGTGCGCCGCTCACCCTCGTCTACGGGGCGCGCGACGAAACCCACAACCAGGCGGTCGTGCTGCGCGAGGTGCTCGAGGAGCGCGGCCGCCCCGCGCGGCCCACGCGCACCGGCCCGGGCGCACGCAAAGGAGGCAGGCCATGAACGCCAAGGACGTCATGACGACGCCGGTCGTCACCGTCACCCCCGACACGACCGTGCGGGAGATCGCCGCGCTCCTGCTCGAGCGGCGCATCAGCGCGGTGCCGGTCGTCGCGGACGGACGGCTGGTCGGGCTGGTGAGCGAGGGCGACCTCCTGCGCCGGCACGAGATCGGCACCGACCGCAAGCGGCCCGCGCGCTCGTGGTGGCTCGCGCTCATCGACGGCCCCGGCGCCTCCGCCGAGTACGTGAAGTCGCACGGCGCGCACGCGCGCGACATCATGACGCGCGACCCGATCACGGTGGCGGAGGACACCCCGATCGCCGCGATCGCCACCGTCCTCGAGACGCACCGGATCAAGCGCGTCCCGGTCCTGCGCGGCGCCGAGCTGGTCGGGATCGTCAGCCGCGCGAACCTCATCCAGGCGCTCGCGGCGCGCGGGCCGCAGGAGGCGGCCGCGCGCGCGGGCGACGACGACGCGATCCGGCGGCAGCTGCTCGCCGAGCTCGAGCACCAGTCGTGGTGGCAGACCGGCCTGTCGAACGTGATCGTGACCGACGGCGTCGTGCACTACTGGGGCCTCTTCGACTCCGAGGCGCAGCGGGCGGCGGCCCGCGTCGCCGCGGAGAACGTGCCCGGCGTGCGCCGGGTCGAGGACCACCGGGTGCGCTCGGCCGACCTGCCGGCGATGGTCTGAAGGGAATGGGGGGCAACACCCGGAGCGGGCGAGCGAGGCCCGCGCGCCGGGACTCACCGAAGAGGAATCCGACATGAAGCGCATCCTGTTCTTCCTGGCAACTGTCTTTCTCAGCGCGGCGGCGTGGGCGCAGCCGGTCACCCTCGGCGCGTCGGTGCAGCTCACCGGGCCGGTCGCCAACACCGGGCGCTACTACAAGGACGCCTACGAGTTCGCGGTGGACAGGATCAACGCCGCGGGCGGCGTCAAGGTGGGCGCGGAGCAGCGCAAGATCGCGCTGAAGATCCTCGACAACCAGTCGGACGTGAACCTGAGCGTGCGCCAGTACGTGCAGCTGCTGGGGCAGGACAAGGTGAACTTCCTGCTCGGGCCGTTCGCGAGCAATTTCGTGCTGGCCGACTCGTCGGTCGCGGAGAAGAACCGGGTGCCGATGGTGCAGGGGGGCGGCGCGTCGGACCAGATCTACGCCCGCGGCTACAGGTACATCTTCGGCACGCTGGCGGCGGCGAGCGACTACTTCGGCAGCACGATCGAGGCGATGACGAAGCTCGACCCCAGGCCGCAGACGGTGGCGCTGCTCTACGCGGACGACGCGTTCGACGTGTCGGTGGCCCAGGGCACGCGCGAGCTGCTGAAGAAGGCCGGACTGAAGACGGTGCTCGACGAGCGCTACAGCACCAACGCGTCGGACTTCGCCGCCCTGCTCTCGCGCATCAGGAGCACGCAGGCCGACGCGGTGCTGGTCGCCGGCCATGAAACCGAGGTCCTGAACTTCGTGCGCCAGGCGAAGAGCCTGGACGTGCGGCCGAAGCTGTACTCCTTCACGGTGGGCGTCCCGAGCGCCGATTTCCGCCAGGCGCTCGGCAAGGACGCGAACGGCGCGAGCGGGATGACCGCGTGGCTGCCGTCGGCGCAGCTCAAGGACCGGTGGTTCGGCGACGCGGAGCGCTTCGCGCACGCGTGGAAGGCGAAGTTCGGCTACGAGCCCGACTACCACGCCGCCTCCGGCGTGGCGACGGTCGAGGCCCTGGTCAACGCGATCGAGGCCGCGGGCAGCACCGACCCGCAGCAGGTGCGCGACGCGCTCGCCAGGGTCAGCTTCGACAGCCTGTACGGCCGCGTGGCGTTCAACGACAAGGGCCAGATCAGCCTGCCGCAGACCATGGTCCAGATCCAGAACGACAAGGTGGTGCCGATCTATGCCGCGGGCGCCTTCATCAACAAGCTCGAGTACCCGCTCGCGCCCTGGGGCGATCACTAGCCGCGCGATGCCGCGCCTCCGCGCTGCAACTGGCGTCGACCACCGCGCGCGCTGCGCCCGGACGCAGCGCGCGCCGGGCGCCACCGGGCCTGCCGACGCGCAAGGGGCTGCCGCGCCTTCCGCGTCGGCCTGGTAGCCCGGTGGCCCTGCTCGCCCAGATCGTCGTCAGCGGCGTTCTGCTGGGCGGGCTCTACGCCCTGATGGCGCTCGGCCTCGCGCTGGTCTGGGGGGTGCTGAACATCGTCAACCTGTCGCACGGGGCGCTCATCATGCTGGGCGCCTACGCGACGTACTTCCTGTTCACCGGCGCGCACGTCGACCCGTTCGCCGCGCTGCCGCTCGCCGCGGCGGCGCTGTTCGCGGCCGGCTATCTCATCCAGCGCGGCATCCTCAACCTCGTCATCCGCGGCCCGATGTTCAACACCCTGCTGATCACCTTCGGCATCGAGGTGATCCTCACCTATCTCGCGCAACTCTGGTTCTCGGCGGACTACCGCGCCATCAACCCGCGCTACGCCGGGTCGAGCTACACGTTCGGCGGCGTGACCGTCCCCCTGGTGCAGGCGCTCGGCTTCGCGATCGCGATCGGCCTCACCGCGGCGATGTGGCTGTTCCTCCTCCACTCCCGCACCGGGCGGGGCATCCGGGCGGCGGCGCAGAACCTCGTGGCGGCGCGGCTCTACGGCGTCGACCCGAAGCGCATCTACGCGCTGACCTTCGGCCTGGGCGCGGCGCTCGCCGGGGTCGCGGGCGGGCTGTACGGCACCGTGTCGCAGATCAATCCCTACATCGGCGGGCCGCTCACGGCCAAGTCGTTCGTGATCGCGATCATCGGCGGCCTGGACAATCCGTTCGGGGTCGTCGTCGGCGGTCTCTTTCTCGGGATCGTCGAGTCGCTCACGGCGCTCTACGTCGGGCCGACCTACCGCGACGTGGCGAGCTTCGGCATCCTCGTGCTCGTCCTGGTCGCGCGGCCGAGCGGCCTGCTGGGCAGGACGGCATGAGGGCCGGGAACCCGGCGCGCAGCGCCGCGCGGTGGATCGCCCTCGCGGCCGTCGTCGCGCTGCTCGCCGCGCTGCCGTGGTGCGGCAACGCGGTGCTGGTGCAGTTCGGCATCAGCGCGCTGCTGCTGGCGACGCTGGCGCAGGGCTGGAACATCATCGGCGGCTACGCCGGCTACCCGTCGTTCGGCAACTCGGTGTTCTACGGACTCGGCGCCTACGGCGTGGCGATCGCGATGGCGCAGTACCAGCTGCCGTTCTGGGTCGGAATGCTGCTCGCCCTCGGCCTCGGCGTCGCGTTCGCCGGGCTGCTCGGACTCGCGGTGCTGCGCCTGCGCGGGCACTACTTCGCGATCTGCACCCTCGGCCTCGCGCTGGTCATGACCGCGATCGTCTCCAACCTCCCGCTCGCCGGGGGCAACATCGGGCTGGTCCTGCCGCTGCTCGGGAACGCGGCGCTCTTCTACGAGCTCGCGCTCGGGCTGCTCGTGCTCGCCACGCTGACCGTGTTCTGGCTCGCGCGCAGCCGCTTCGGTCTCGGGCTGATCGCGATCCGCGAGAACGAGGAAGGCGCCGCGGTGATGGGCGTCAACACCACCCTCTACAAGGTGCTGGCGTTCATGCTCTCGGCGGCGTTCACCGCGCTCGCGGGCGGGATCTACGCCTACTACATCACCTACATCGATCCGGCGGGCGTGTTCGACCTCGCGCTCAACGTCAAGATGATCATCATGGCGGTGTTCGGCGGGCCGGGCAGCGTGCTCGGGCCGGTGCTGGGGGCGTTCATCCTGTCGGTCATCTCCGAGATCCTCGCGACCAAGGTCACCAGCGTCGCCAGCATGTTCTTCGGCATCGTCATCGTGGTCGCGGTGGTCTTCATGCCGCGCGGGATCTCCCACCTGGTGGCGCACGTCCGGCAGGCGGGCTGGCGCTACTTCGTCGACAACGTCCGGGCGCACCGCCTGTAGATGGACGCCATCCTCGAGGCCCGCGGCCTCACCAAGCGCTTCCACGGCCTGGTGGCGGTCAACGGCGTCAGCTTCCAGCTGCGGCGCGGCGAGATCCTCGGCCTGATCGGGCCGAACGGCGCCGGGAAGACCACGCTCGTCAACATGGTGAGCGGCACGCTCGCGCCGACCGCGGGCGACCTCCTGTTCGAGGGACGGTCGGTGCGCGGCGTGCCGGCGTACCGGCGCGCCCACCTCGGCATCGGCCGCACCTTCCAGGTCATGAAGCCGTTCCCCGGCATGAGCGTGCTCGAGAACGTGGCGGTGGGGGCGCTGTTCGGCGCCAACGGCGGCGAGCGCAACCTCGAGCGCGCGCGCGCGTGGGCGCGCGCATGCCTGGAGTCGGTCGGCCTCGGCAAGCGCATCGCCCAGCGCGCCGACGCGCTGGGAGGCCCCGACCGCAAGCGGCTGGAGCTCGCGCGCGCGCTGGCGATGAAGCCCAGGCTCCTCCTGCTGGACGAGGTCATGGCCGGGCTGAACCACGTCGAGATCGAGGAGGTCATCGAGGACATCCGGCGCGTGCGCGCCCAGGGCATCAGCATCCTGGTGATCGAGCACGTCATGAAGGCGATCAAGAGCCTCTCGGACCGGGTGTTCGTGCTGCACCACGGAGAGAAGATCGTCGAGGGCGGGACCGCGGAAGTGCTGAGCGACCCGCGCGTGGTCGAGGCCTATCTCGGGCGCCAGCGGCGATGAGCGACGCGCTGCTGGAAGTCGGGCGGCTCAACGCCGGCTACGGCGAGATGGCGGTGCTGCGCGACGTGAGCATCGCCATCCGGCCGGCCGAGATCGTGGCGCTGGTCGGCAGCAACGGCGCCGGCAAGACCACCCTGCTGCGCGCCCTGTCGCGGCTCATCCCGTCGCGGGGCGAGCTGCGCTTCGCGGGGCGGTCGCTCGCGGGCGCCGCCGCGGACGAGGTGTTCGGCCTGGGCCTGGTGCAGGTCCCGGAAGGACGCCAGCTCTTCGACCGCATGAGCGTCGCCGAGAACCTGCGCATGGGCGCGTACCAGCGCCGGGACAAGGCGGCGATCGAGGCCGACCTGGAGCGCGTCTACGCGCTCTTCCCGGCGGTCGCCGACCGCCGCCGCCAGCTCGCCGGGAGCCTGTCGGGCGGCGAGCAGCAGATGTGCGCGATGGCGCGGGCGCTGATGGCGCGGCCGCGCCTGCTGATGGTGGACGAGATGAGCCTGGGGCTCGCCCCGGTGATCGTCGACGCGCTGCTCGAGACCATGTCGCAGATCCGCGCGCAGGGCGTGACCGTGCTGCTGGTGGAGCAGGACGTGCACGCGGCGCTCTCCGTCGCCGACCGCGGCTACGTGCTGGAGACCGGCGAGATCGTGCGCGCAGGCACCGCCCGGGAGCTCGAGCGCGACCCGGAGGTGCAGCGCGCCTATCTCGGCGCAGCCGATCCGGTGCCGGCCATGCCGGCGGGACGGGCGCACGGTGCGCCGTGACGCACGCTGACGACGGCGTGCGCAACGAGGCGGTGCGCGCGACGGCGCCGGAGCGCCGCGCCCGGGGCGGCCGGGTCAGCGCCCGTTCCGCTCGGTCGCCGCCGTGATCTGCCGCAGCAGCTCCCGCAGCTGCGGCCCGACGCGCTCGAGCTCGTGGCGATGGATGTCGGCGAGGCGGCCGAGCACCCGCGCTCCCCGCGCGGTCAGCCGGAGGTTCACCTTGCGTGCGTCCACGCTGGACGGAGCGCGCGCGAGCAATCCCTGCTTGACCAGCCGATCGACCAGCCCGACGGCGCTGTTGTGCTTGATCAGGAGCTGTCGCGCCAGCTCGTTGATCGTCACTTCCGCGCCGTCGGGCGCCGCGCGCACCACCAGCAGCGCCTGGTGATGCTGGGCGCTCAGCCCTTCGCGCGCGGCGGCCGTCTCGCTGAAGCGCAGGAAGCTGCGCAGCGCGTAGCGGAAGGCGGCGAGCGTGGCGTACTCGCCGGCGTCGAGCTCCGCCCGGTGGCGGCGCGGTCGGGTCGTCATGTGCGGGGCGTCCGTCGCCGGGCCGGACGCCCGGCCCGCGGGGCCGCGCACTATATCGCACGCGCGGGCGAATTGTCTCGTGTCGCGATGGAATCGCCGCATGCGGCCCCGGGGCAGCAGCGGCCGGGCCCGTCGCGCCGGGACCGCGCGCGGCGCAGCGGCTAGCGGGCGGGCGCCTGGCTGCGGTAGGTCGGCGTCTGCGCGTACGCTTGCGGCACGTCCCACATGCGCGCCGCGTACCACACCGCCCACGCCACGACGAAGAGCGACATCACCCACACCCAGACCGGGATCGACGAGCGCGCCTCGGCCCGGCGCGGATCGAACGGATCGTCGGTGCTGAAGGCGTCCACCGTGAAGCGCACCGTGCCGCGCCGGATCGAATGGGGACGCAGGCCGGACACGATGATCCCCGGCCCATTGTGCACCTCGAACGGGATCTCCTCGATGCCCTCGCGGCCGTCGTGGCCCTGCGCCCGGATCCGCAGCCGGTGCGGTCCGTCCGCGATGCCGCGCGTGTCGAGCGTGACGTCGCCCGGCAGCTCCTGGTCGATGATGGGCTGCGGGTCGTCGTCGAGAAAAACGCGCACGCGGGGCTTGTCCACGGG
>JAGVSZ010000035.1 GCA_019137045.1 Betaproteobacteria bacterium | reverse complement strand
ATCCTGGTGCCGAACGGCACGCCGCCCGCGGTGATCGCGCGGCTCCACGCCGAGTTCGGCAAGGTGATGCAGAATCCCGACGTGCAGAAGGCGCTGATCGCGCAGGGCGTCGAAGCGTACACGGGCGGGACCTCCGAGGCGTTCGGCGCGATGATCAAGAGCGAGACCGCCAAGTGGCACAAGATCGTCCGCGACGCGGGGATCAAGCCCGAGTGACCGCGGCGCTGCCGGGGGCCGCCGGGCGGGCGTCGGGTTGACGCTCGTCAACGGCCCCTGCCGGGAGGGGACTAGGCTTGAGAGGAAGGACGGGCTGCGGGAGCCCGTCCGACGAACGTGAGGGTTTAAGCCGTGAAGCGCAAACTCCCCGAAGCCGCGCCCGACGAGGACGCCGGCCGCATCATCGAACGCCCGGACGGCTGGTACTGGCAGCCGAAAGGCGAGGGCAAGGACGTCGGGCCGTTCCCGACGCGCGCCGACGCGGTCGCCGACATGCGGGCCAGCGAGGACACCGGCTACGAACCGGGGGAGTCGGTCGAGGAGGCCGAGGCCGAGATCGGCATCGCCGACTGGATCGACGAGGAAACCGGCGCGCCGGCCGAGGGATCGGTCCCGCGCATCGAGGACCACTGAAGCGCGGCTGCGGCACCGCCCGCGCCGCGGGCGAATGCTTGCGGCGGCCGCGCGTCGGCGCCGTCCGGATCGTCGTCGAGCAGGCGCTCGCGTCCGCGCGGGCGTACCCTTTCCCCGGGACCGAATCCATGCAGACTCCGCTCCAGATCACCGTCCGCGGCATGCCGCCGTCCGAGGCGCTCGACACGCACATCCGGGAGAAGGCCGCCAAGCTCGACACGTTCCACCCGAGGATCGTGAGCTGCCGGGTCAGCGTCGAGCAGCTCGGCAGGCACCAGCACCAGGGCCGCGAGTTCCGCGTGCGGATCGACGCGCGCGTGCCCGGCCACAAGGAGCTCGTCGCGAACCGCGACCACCACGAGGACGTCTACGTGGCGCTGCGCGACGCGTTCGACGCGATGGCGCGCCAGCTCGAGGAGGCGGCGCGCGAGCAGCGCGGCGAGGTCAAGCAGCACGACGTCCCGGGGCACGGCCGCGTCGCGCGCCTGTTCGCCGACGAGGGCTACGGTTTCATCGAGACGAGCGACGGGCGCGAGCTCTACTTCAGCCGCGACAACGTCGCGTACCCGACGTTCGACGACCTCGCGCCCGGCACCGAGGTGCAGTTCATCGAGGCCTGGGCCGCCGAGGGCGCGCAGGCGAAGCGCGTGAGCGCCGGCAAGCACCGCGCCTGAGCGCCGCCCGCTGCCGCCTCCCGACTCCCGCCTCCCGACCCCATCCCCCGGCCCGGCGCCCCCGCGCCGGGCGTGAAGAAACATTTACGATTCGCTGACGGTACTCTTAAGAGCGGCGGATCGCGGTCCTCCCTAGAGTGGCGTCACACGGCCGGAACGTCCCGGTCGGCACGACCACCACGGAGGACCACGATGGAAACGACCACGACCGAACCGCTGCCGGCGCCCGCCGGCCGCCGCGACCTCTACGCGGGCATCCGCAAGGCGCTGCGCCTGTTCATGAGCCGCACGATGTGCGAGGTCGGCAGCACCGATCCCGCCGACCGCGCCGCCGTCGCGGCCGCGCTCGACCAGGTCGAGCGGCTGATGGCACTGTGCGAGGTGCACCTCACCCACGAGGACGAGTTCATCCACCCGGCGCTCGAGCGCGCCCGGGCCGGGGCCACCGCGCGCGTCGCCGCCGACCACGTGCACCACGCCGAGGCGATCGCCGACGTGCGCGAGCTCGCGCGCCACGTGGCCGAGAGCCCCGAGGCGAACCTCGGCGCGGCGCTCGGGCGCCTGTACCGGACGCTGGCGCTGTTCGTCGCCGACAACCTGCACCACATGCACGTCGAGGAGACCGCGCACAACGCGCTCCTGTGGTCGGCCTACACGGACGCCGAGCTCGACGCGATCGAGGGCGCGCTGCTGGCCGCGATCCCGCCCGCGGTCAAGATGGGCGCGATGCAGTGGTTCCTGCCGGCGCTCAATGCGCCCGAGCGCGCGGGCATGCTGGGCGGGATGCGCGAGGGGATGCCGCCCGAGGCGTTCCGCGCCGTGCTGGACATCGCGCAGCGGACGCTCGCGCCGCGCGATCACGCGCGGCTCGTGCGCGACCTCGGCCCGGGCGTCGCTCCCGTCGCCGCCGCGGCCTGACGCGCCGTCAGCGCGGCACGTTGACGAGCTCGACGGGCCGCGTCGCGCACAGCCGGAAGCGACCCCGGCCGGTCTTCTCGATCCGGAGGCAGGTCGTGCGGTCGACGAGGCGGCGCGTGAGCAGCACGAGCCGCGCTTCCAGGTTGTCGCCGATCTCCGGCAGCCGGATGTCGGGCGCGAGCCGCAGCTCGCGGTTCGTGAACTCGGTGCGCCCGTGCTGCGCGTGGTCGCGCAGGAGCTTCCAGAGCACCGCGCCCGCGACGCCCTTGATCAGGTAGTCGTCGTCGAGGAACACGCTGTCGTCGGCCTCGTAGTGCCTCACGCGCAGCGGCGCCGCGGAGGGCTCCGCGCGCAGCGCCGGGGCGGGCGGCGCGGCCGCCTCGTCGGGGGCGTCCGCGCTCGCCGGGAAGCCGCGCGCGATCGCGGCCACCTGCGTCCCGAGCGCCAGCAGCGCGTCCTCGTCGTCCCAGCCGAAGCGCATGTCCTGCGGGCTCTCGACGAACAGCACGCCGAGGAGCTGCCCGCCGCAGGCGAGCGGGACCGCGAGCTGGCTGCCCGGCTCCGCGAGGCCCGGGAGCGGGATCTCGCGCTCGAGCGCCTGCCCGGCGAGCTCGTCGCGCATCCGGCGGCTGTACGCGTACTCGAGCGTCGCGTGGTTGATGCGTATCGGCGTGTTCATGCGCGCGGCGACGCCGACGACGCCTTCGCCGAGCGGGATCTCCGCGCC
>JAGVSZ010000329.1 GCA_019137045.1 Betaproteobacteria bacterium | reverse complement strand
GCCGCATCCTGTTCGAGGGCCGCGACATCACCGGCAAGAGCGTCACCGAGGTGTGCCAGCTCGGGCTGACCAAGAGCTACCAGGTGAACCAGCTCTTCGGCGAACTGACGGTGGGCGAGAACCTGACCATCGCCGCGCTGGCCGAGCGGCGCGGCCGCTTCCGGCTCGACCTGCTGGCGCGCGTCGCGCGCATTCCCGGGCTGCAGGCGCAGGTCGCGCACACGCTGGAGCTCGTCAACCTCGCCGACCGCAGCGACACGCGCGTGGCGCAGCTCGCCTACGGCGAGAAGCGCCGGCTGGAGGTCGGCCTCGCGCTCGCCTCCTCGCCCAGCCTGCTGCTCCTCGACGAGCCGCTCGCGGGCATGAGCCCGGCCGAGCGGGCCGAGACGGTGCGGCTGCTGCGCTCGATCGGCCGCGGCCGCACGATGATCATCATCGACCACGACATGGACTCGCTGTTCGAGCTGGTCGAGCGCGTGACGGTGCTGCAGGAAGGCCGCGTGCTGGTCGAGGGCACGCCCGAGGAGATCAAGCGCAACGCCGCCGTGCAGGCCGCCTACCTCGGCGGCATGCACGCCGTGGAGATGGCCGCGTGAGCCTGCTCGAAGTCGAAGGCCTGAACAGCTACTACGGCGACTCGCACATCCTGTTCGACGTCGCCCTGCGCGTCGAGCGCCACGAGGTGGTCGCCCTCCTCGGGCGCAACGGCGCCGGCAAGAGCACCACGCTCAAGAGCCTGATGGGCGTGGTGACGCCGCGCTCGGGCTCGGTGCGCTTCGACGGCGCCGAGATCGCCGGCCGCAAGAGCCACGCCATCGCGCGCGCCGGCATGCAGCTGGTGCACGAGGAGCGGCGCATCTTCGGCACCCTCGACGTCGAGGAGAACCTGGTCCTCGCCGGCCTCACCGCGACCTCGCGCTGGCCGCTCGCGCGCATCTACCGGATGTTCCCGCGCCTGCAGGAGCGCCGCGCGAGCCGCGGGTCCGACCTCTCGGGCGGCGAGCAGCAGATGCTCGCGATCGCGCGCGCGCTGGTGCGCGACCCGAAGATCGTCCTGCTCGACGAGCCCTTCGAGGGGCTCGCGCCGGTGATCGTGCACGACCTGCTGGAGGCCTGCCGCGCGCTCGCGGCGGCCGGACAGACGATCGTGCTCGTGGAACAGAACCTCGCCGCGACGCTCGCGCTCGCGCACCGCGTCTACATCATCAACAACGGCCACATCGCGCACGAGGGCCCGGCGGCGGAGCTCAAGGCGCAGCCCGACCTGCTGCAGCGCCATCTGGGCGTCTGAAGGACGCTACCGGGCCGCGCGCTCCGCGTTCGGCGAGCGGGATCGGGCCGCGAGCCGGGCTCGTGCGGCGCTGCGCCGCGGAGCCGGGCGTCCTCGCCGACGAGCGTCGGCAGCGTCAGTACAGGTCCCGGGGCCGCGCTCAGCCCTCGGCGACCCCGAGGTAGGCCTGGCGAACGGCCGCGTGCTCGATCAGCTCCTGCCCGGTCCCTTCGAGCGTGAGGCGGCCGCGCTCGAGCACGTACGCGCGGTCGGCCACCGCGAGCGCGAGGTACACGTTCTGTTCGACGAGCAGGATCGTCGCCCCGCGCTGCGCGAGGCCGGCGATGACCTCGAAGATCGATTCCACGACGCGCGGCGAGAGACCGGTCGAGGGCTCGTCGAGCATCAGCACCGAGGGATTGGACATGAGCGCGCGCGCAATCGCGAGCATCTGCTGCTCGCCGCCGCTCAGGGTCGACGCGCTCTGGCGCCGGCGCTCGCGCAGCACCGGGAACAGGCCGTAGACCCACTCGAGGTTCTCGGCCACGCGCAGGCGCTCGGCGCACAGGCGGCCGCCGAGCAGGAGGTTCTCGTGCACCGACATCCAGGGGAAGAGCTCGCGCCCCTCGGGCACGAGCGCGAGCCCCCGCCGCGCGATCTCGTGCGCCGGAAGCCTGCCGAGCACGCGGTCGCGGAACACCACCCGCCCGGCGACCGGCGGCAGCAGCCCCGCGATCGACCGCAGCAGCGTCGTCTTGCCCGCGCCGTTCGAGCCGACGACGGCCACGGTCTCGCCGGCCGCGAGGCGCAGCGACACGCCCCAGAGCACCTGGATCTTGCCGTAGCCGACCTGCAGGTCGTCGACTGCGAGCAAGTCAAGCCCCCGCGGCACGCGCGCCTCCCGCGCGGCGCGTGCCGAGATAGGCGCGAATCACTTCCGGGTCCGCGGCGACTTCGGCGGGCGTGCCCTCGGCGATCTTGCGGCCGAACTCGAGCACGACGATGCGCTCGCAGACCGCCATGATGATCTGCATCAGGTGCTCGACCATGAGGATCGTGACGCCGCGGGCCCGCAGCCGCTGCAGCAACTCGCGCGCCTCCTCCAGCTCCTTCGGCGTGAGGCCCGCGTGGATCTCGTCGAGGAGCAGGAGCCGGGCCCCGGAGCCGAGCGCGCGGGCGAGCTCGAGCCGCCTGAGCTCGATGATGGTGAGCGCCTGCGGCTCGTGGTGCGCCTTGTCCGCGAGCCCCACGAACTCGAGCAGCTCCGCCGCCTCGCGCGCGGCCCGCTCGAGCGAGGCGCCGCGCGCGCCGAAGGCGACGCCCACCATGACGTTCTCGAGCACGCTGAGGGTGTGAAAGGGCTGCGGAATCTGGAAGGTGCGCGCGACGCCGAGCCGCGTGATGCGTTCCGGGGCGAGCCGCGTGACCTCGTGGCCGTCGAACGTGATCGAGCCGTGCTCGGGGCGGTGCACCCCGGTGATCGTGTTGACGAGCGTCGACTTGCCGGCGCCGTTCGGGCCGATGAGACCCACGATCTCGCCCGCTCCGACCTCGAACTGGACGCCGGCGAGCGCCTGCAGCCCGCCGAAGCTCTTGGCCACCGCCTCGCAGCGCAGCAGGCTCACCGGGCCCGCCGCGCCAGCCGTGGGCCCGCCCAGCCGGCCGCGCGGGCGGCGAGCACGTACAGGCCCTGCGGGAAGGTCGTGACGATCACGGCGAGGGCGAGCCCGATCACGACCAGGCTCTCGAAGCCGCCGAGCGCCCGCAGCGCCCATTCCCAGAAAACGCGCACGACCAGCGTGCCGAGGATCGGCCCCTCCGGGATGCGCAGTCCGCCGGCGATCGTGTAGAGCAGGGGCCAGATCGAGTCCTCGATGCCGAAGATGCCGGGCGAGATGTGGCGCGTGAGCGTGTGGCTGTTAAGGGCCCCGGCGACCCCGGCGACGTAGCCCGAAAGCGTCATCGCCATCAGGCGATGAGTCCGCACGTTCACGCCCGACACGGCGGCGACGACTTCGTTGTCGTGAATCGCCGCGAGCGCGAGCCCGGACTTCGAGTTCATGAGGCGGGCGGCGAGCAGATAACTGCCGACCATCAGGGCGAGCGCGGTCAGGTAATTCAGGATCGCGATCGTCTCGATCGCGCGACCGCCCGCCCACAAGGGCGCGGCATCCAGGCCGTCCCAGCGGTTCGTGAGCCCGCCGAAAGGCTCCACCACGAGAACCTGGACGATCGCGGTGAACCCGAACGTCACCATGCCGAAGTACCACTCGCGCAGCCGCAGGCAGAGGCGCGCGATGGCCAGGCCGGCGAGCGCGGGCAGGAGCGGCCCGACGAACATCGCGACGGCCGCCGGCAGGCCGAGCCGTCCCGCGAGGAGCACCGAGGCGTAGGCGCCCAGGCCGAGAAAGGTCGCGTGGCCGAGCGAGAACTGCCCGGAGTGCGCGGCGATGTTCCAGGACTGGGCGTAGATCGCGAAGATGAAGACGTAGGTGAGGACCTGCAGGACGAACTGCTCGCGCACGAGGGCGGCGACCACGCCGCCGGCGACGAGCATGGCGAGCGCGACGGGGAGCGTACGCCGGCGGCGGACGCGGGCGGCGGCCGCTCGGCTCACGCCCCCTCCCGGAAGATCCCCTGCGGCCGCACCATCAGCACCACGATCAGGAGCACGAACGCGATCGCGTCCCGCCAGGACCCGCCCAGGAAGAACGTGCCGAAGCTCTCGACGACGCCGTAGAGGAGCCCGCCCAGCACCGCGCCCGGCACGCTCCCGAGACCGCCGAGGATGATGACCGCGAACGCCTTGATCGCGGGAATCGTCCCGGCGTACGGGCTGAAAGGGTTGACCACGCCGTAGAGCGAGCCCGCCAGCGCGGCGAGCGCGCTGCCGATGCCGAAGCACAGCATGTCGATCCGCCGCACGTCGATGCCCATCAGCAGCGCCGCCGCGCGGTTCTGGCTGGTCGCACGCACGTCGCGCCCCGGCGCGGTGTGAAAGAGGACGAACCAGAGCCCGAACGTGATCGCCCAGGCCACCGCGAGCAGGATCACGAAGTCGTAGCGCAGGTTGACCAGGCCGAGGGAGAAGTACTCCGTCGCGTAGGGGGTCCTGATCTGGGCGTTCTCGCGAAAGTAGGGAACGAAAAAGCGCGCGAGCGCGTTCTGCAGCACGAGGATCAGGGCGATCGAGAGGAAGATCTCGTTGATCTTCGCCGTGCCCCGGAGCGGGCGGAATCCGAGGCGCTCGATCGCGACGCCCAGCAGGCCCACGGCCGCGGTCGAGCCGATCATCGCGACGTACGGGTTCACGCCGGTCGACTGCGCGATCAGGATCGTGAGGAACGCGCCCCACATCATGAGCTCGCCGTGGGCGAAGTTGACGAGCTTCATGACGCCGAAGATGAGCGTGAGCCCGGTGGCGAGCAGCACGTAGATCGAGCCCACCACCAGGCCCCAGACCAGGACCTGGAGCAGGCTCGCGGCGTCAAGCCCCATGAACGGGCGCCGGCCTCACGGATGCGCAGGACCGGCGCGGCCCGTTCTACGGGTGCACATACTTCGCGTCGGCGACGTCGTGCGGCCAGACGACTCGCGGCCGCAGCTCCTTCAGCTTCTCGTCCCAGAAGAACTGCTGCGCGATGAGGTAGAAGTCGACTTCGCGGTACTTGGGATCGAACAGGGTCTTGCCGCTGCGGATCGGCATTACGTACTTGTCCACGGGAAGGGCTGCCAATGCCGCAATCACCCGCTGGCTGTCGAGCGAGCCGGCCCGCTCGATCGCTCGCGCGGCGATGTGCACGGCATCGTAGGCCGACACGCCGAGCACGCCCGGCAGCACGCCGTAGCGCTTCTGGAAGCTCGCCCGGAAATCCGGCCAGCGGGCGAACGCCGGGTTCTTGGGCGTGGCGTAGGTGCTGTACACGCTCAGGATCGTCGTGTGGCTGCCGATCTTGCCGAGGTCCTTGTAATAGAGCGGGTCGTCGACGCAGGCGCAGACCGGCCCGATCGCGACCTTCTTCGGGTCGATGCCGACGTCGAGCACTGCCTGCTGCACCATGGCCACCGTCTCGCCGCGAAAGCCCATCGGGACGAGCACCTGCGGGGCGAGCGCCTTGATCTTGGTGAGCTGCGCCCGGTAATCGGTCTCGCCGACCTTGAAGCGCTCGGTCGCCACCGTCTCGAGCGGAAGGTTCTTCTCCTTGATGCGGTCCGTGTAGCCGCGGACGTACTCGGCGCCGAAGGGCGAGTCCTGGTAGAGCCACGCCACGCGGATCGGCTTGCCCGGCGCGAAAACCGGTCTCAGGCCCTCGGCGATGAAGTCGGCGGTCCCCGCGCCGTACATCAGCCCGGTCGCCTGGTAGTGGAACACCATCGACTTCGTCGGATCCGGCCCCATGTCCTTGGTGCGCGTGAAGAGCGGCGTGGACGGGGTCGGGATGTAGGGGATACCGCGCTCCTGGATGAGCGGCAGCGCCGCCATGCCGAAAGCGCTTCCCAGGCCGCCGAAGACCACGTTCACCTTGTCCTCGACGATGAGCCGGGTGACGCCGGACACCGCGCCCTCGCGCGAGGTCTGGTCATCGCCGATCACCAGTTCGACCTTGCGCTTCGCGCCGCCCACCGTCACGCCGCCGGCGGCGTTGAGCTCCTCCACGGCGAGCGTCGCCGCGCGCTGCTGGTCCGCGCCGGTGCCCGCGGCCGGCCCGGTGATCGACGTGATCAGTCCCAGCCGGACCGTCTGCGCCGACGCGGAGCCCGGCACGAGGATCCCCGCAATGGCGCCCGCAACGACCCATGCTCCCGCGCATCGTGCTGTGTATGACATTCGCATATCGCACCTCGTCTCGGATTGATGTCAGGCGCTGCAATGTGCATCACTGATCCCGCCGTTTCGAACCGCGCTTCCACACCCGCGCGGGGGACCGTCCGGCGCTACTCGGCTGGAGATCCTCTTCCGGCCGATGCAGGACTGCGCCGCCCGCGCGCCACGCAGTTTAGCCTCTCTTCGACGTCGAGTGAGGAGTTCGGGCTTCCGGTGCGCAGGTGACCGGCGGGGAGCGCGCGGTGCGCTTCATCGGCAGCCGGCGAACACGCCACGGGCGCATCGGGGCGCGCACATGGGCGCGCGTGCGCATCGCGGGGTCCAGGCGCCCCGATCCGGCTGCCTCAGGGCCTGACGAATCTCGACCGGCCGCCGCCAGCCGGCGCGGTCGCGCCGCCACCCACGCTCCCGCGGCCCGCTGCGCGTGCGCCCGCCGGTCCCGGGCGCACCACGCCATCAAGCGCCGTGGGCCGCGTGCTGATCCTCGTGGCGCGTGATCCGAACCTTGGCGCAGAGGTCGAGGTTCAGGTTGACCGGGCTGGTGTGCTCGAAGTCGAGCTCGAGCAGGTCGTTGAAGAAGACGCCCTTGCCGCGCGCGATCGGCTGGTGCTCGGTCCAGTGACCGGCGCACGCGGCGATGCCGACCGCCTCGGGCTGGATGCCCTCGGTCACCCGGAGCCGCCCCGCCACGCGCCGGCCGGTGGAGGTCTCCACCCACACCGCCTCGCCGTCCTGCACGCCCTTGCGCCGCGCCGTCTCCGCGTTCACGGCGATGCGGTAGGAGAACGGATCCATGCGCGCCACCTCGTCCAGCCAGGGATTCTCCATCGTGAACCCGTTCACCTGGATCGCGTCGCGGTAGTAGAAGGCGTACAGGTCGAACGCGGCGTCCTTGACTTCGTGCGACGGGCACGGCAGCCACTCGGGGAGCGGGCCGTAGTAGCGCGGGTCGAAGCGCATGCCGGCCGCCTCGCACAGCTTGCCGGTGCGCTCGCCGAGCTCCATCAGATACTCGTGGTAGATCGGGATGCGCACGTCGACGAACGGGCGCCAGTACACCTCTTGAGCCTTTTTCGGCCAGGTGATGACCCCGTGCTCCTTGAACCAGTCGAGCCCGCGCGCCGGGCCGAACTTGTGCTTGAGCTCCCGGTCGCAGATCTCCTCGAGCGAGTATGTGCCGGCGGGATCGAGCATCTGCGGGCCGTCGAGCCCGTAGAAGGCGTTGATCGCCATGTTGATCTCGGGCCCGAGGCCGAGGCGGTAGGCGAGACCGAGCAGCACCTCGCGGGCGCTGCGCCGCTCGTGGGTCGGCTCGGCGACCGGCTGGCGGATCGGCCAGCCCCACTCGCCCATGCCTGCCGGATGGTTGAAGATGAAGGGGAAGTTCGGCCGCGGATCGAACACCTCGAGGTAGCTCGCGTCGGGCAGTACGATGTCGGCGAAGTCAGAGAACTCGTTCAGGAAGAGATCGAACGAGACGATGAAGTCGAAGTTCTTCAGGCTCCGCGCCACCGCTTCCTTGTTGCCGACGCTCATGATGGAGTTGGCGCCGTAATTGATCATCATCTTCGGGCGGTAGGGCAGATCGAAGCGCTGCCACCACTGCTCCTGATCGGACGAGGCCATCAGCGGCGACACGTGCGAGAGCGGGAAGAGCTCGGTGAAGCCCACCGAATCGGGGCGCCGCGGCTCGGCCGGCGGATAGGGCACGTGCGGCAGCATCCACGAGCCGACCGCCATCAGCCCGTCGCGGTCCGGACGCGGCTGGTAGCGCGGGCGGCCGCTCTCGGGGTGGCCGTGGCACACCGGGTTGAAGCCGAGCGTCCCGCCGACCACGTCGGCCGCGCCAACGATGTGATTGAGCAGATCGATCGCGAAGCAGTTGTACATCGAGTTCTTGTGGCCCTGCGCGCCGCGGAAGAAGATCGCCGAGGCCGGGCGGTACGGCAGGGTCACGCCGTCGACGACGATCGTGCTCCCGACGCGCGCCGCCGCGCCGAACTCGCGGGCGAGGCGGCGGATCGTGGCTGCCGCAACGCCCGAGATCCGCTCGCCCTCCTCGGCGGGGTACTTCTTCAAGTGGTCCCGTAGCACGGCGAAGGCCGGCTTGCACGGCTCGCCGTTCACCCGGTACTCGCCCTCGAGCGCCGCGCTCGTCGCCGCCGGATCGTCGTAGGTCTTCGCCGCTCCGGCGCCGGCGTCCCAGACGAGCGGCTTGCCGGACGCCGCGTCGCGCGCATAGCGCCCGTTCGGCCGCACGAGGTAGATCGCGTCGGTCTTCGTGCGCAGATACTCGACGTCGTAGATGCCGAGCTCGTTAACCAGGCAGTTGGCCATGGCGAGCGCCAGCGCGGCGTCGGTGCCGACGCGGATCGGCACCCATTCGTTCGCCTTCGCCGCGGCGAAGTTGCACATCGGGTCGACGACGACCATCCGCATCCCGCGCTCGCGCGCATCGGCCGCCTGCGCGATGTTCGGCGTCGCCGCGTGGCCAGCGCCGTGCCCCTTGGACGCGCCGAAGTAGATGGCGTAGTTGCAGTGCTTGAAATCCGGAACGACGGACCACGACGCGTGCGTGATGCCGCCCGCGGCGTGCGCGCCGTTGCCGCAGTGCACGCCGCCGCCCGCCACCCACATGTTGGGCGTGCCAAACGCCCAGCCGAACGTGAAGAAGAGCAGCGACGAAGGCGCCATCGTGGTGGTCACCTGGAGGACGAGCTGGCGCGGATCCTCGGCGCGCACCTTCTCGAGCCGGGCGGCGGTCTCCGTCAGCGCCTCTTCCCAGCTGATCGGCTTCCAGCCCGGGTCGATGCCGATCCCCTTCTGCGGGTTGGTCCGCCGGAGCGGCGTCTTCAGCCGGTGCGGATCGTAGAGGATCATGATCCCGGCAATCCCCTTGGCGCAGAGGCGTCCGCTGCCCGTCGGGCTCGCGGGATTGCCTTCGATCTTGACGATGGTGCCGTTCACCCGGTGGGCACGGATCGCGCAGCCGCCGTAGCAGATCGTGCACACCGAGGGGATCCACACGTCCTCCCGGATCTCCTCGCCCAACGCGCGTCCGGCATGCATGACCGCTTCGAGTTCCTGTCTGGTGTCCTTCATGGCGGCGTCATCCTCCCGTGGCTGCGGGCAGCAGGTAGACCAGGATCGCCGGCGGCGTTCCAGGCGCGGCCGCGGCCGGCAGCGGCTCGTCGAGGGCCTGCCCGTCGACCAGCTCCCCGTTGACGAAGATCCGCGTGCACATCTGCAGCAGGCGCGGCGGCGTCGACGTGCGGAACACGCGCGCACCGAAGTCGGCGCCGTAGCGGCGCTCGAGCTCCTCGAGGAGCCCGCGCAGGGTCGGCGTCGCGGCGAACTCGAGCGCGAGCTCCCTTTCCTTGGTGACGTAGGCAATCAGCCCCATGAAGGAGACCCGCACGGTCACCGCTTCGGCCGCGGGGCGCGCGGGACCGCCCGGAACGGGCGCCGCAGCCGGTCTGCGTACCGCATCGTGCGCGTTCATCGTCGCTCTCCTTCGCGCTCCTTCCCGCCGCCCGGACTGCGGCGGGACAGCGCGTCACGCCCGCTGGCGCCGCGCGGGCATCACCAGCGGCAGGTAGACACCCGCCCGCACCGTCGCGAGCTTCATGAAGAAGTCGCCGGCGGCCGAGGTGAGGCCGACGAGCGCCATCGCCGCCGGCGAGTGCGCGCCGGGGACGAGCAGCAGCGCAAGCGGCACGATCAGCCCGAGCGCCAACGTGCCGCCGTAGAAAAGGAGCGCGAGCCGCCCGGCGAGGATGTCGCGCACCGACCAGCGGGCAGCCACGTTGCCCCCCGACCATGCGCCCTGGATCTCGAGCGCGAAGAACAATGCGACCACGGTGGTCACGCCGATCCACATCTCGAGCAGTCCCGCTCCGGAGGCGACGCCCGTCACCGCGCTGATCACCAAGAGCGCGGCGACGCCGCCGCGAAACGCGAATGCGATGTAGAGCGCCGGGTGCAGCGGCGAGTGCCAGAACGGGATCGCCTTCGAAGCCGTATAGCAAAACCCCATGTAGCCGATGATTACCACCGTGCCGACCGCCGCGATCACCTGCCCGGTCCGCGTCACCGGCCCCGCGACGTCGTCGGGCGCGAGCAGCAGGGCCGCGAGGTAGATGCCCCCGCCGATCAGGAACAGGGTGAGCCCGATGAATCCGCGCGCGATCCACGAGGTGCGGAATCGCCGCATCATACCGAGCGCGCGCTCCGGGCGGCCGAGATACGCGAGGTGGGCGAGCGCGCCGAGCGCAGCGAGGACGTAGGCGACGGCGAGCCCGGCGGTCACGCCGTAGATCGATGCCATCACCCAGGTGCCGCCGGCGACGCCGACCAGGAAGTGTCCGACAACCATCAGGACGCCGCGCCCCACTCCCCATTCCCGCTGCGGGCGATAGTCCCCGCGCAGATCGACGATGAGCTGGTCATACCGGTTCATGTCCGCCTCACGGTCCGAGGTAATAAACGTTCGGTCCCGTTCCCGCCTCCGGGTGCAGCGTGAATCCGCCGCGCTCCTTGATCAGGCGCGACACGATGCTCTCCGGGTCGTCGAGATCGCCGAAGGTGCGCGCCTTGGCCGCGCAGTTCTCCACGCAGGCGGGATCCTTGCCCTCCGCCAACCGATGGCGGCAGAAGTTGCACTTCATGACCACGCCCTCGGGATGGCGGTCCGAGCAGGCCTCCTCGTAGGGCGTGGGCCCGGCCTCGCCGAAGTAGTAGCGCCGCTCGTCGAGAAAGTAGCGGTTGTTGTACGGGCAGGCCATCATGCAGGCGCGACAGCCGACGCACATGTCCTTGTCGATGTCGACGATGCCGTGCTCGGCGTAGTGGCTGGCGCCCGTCGGGCACGCGCTCACGCAGGGCGCATCGCTGCAGTGGTTGCACAGCACCGGGAGGAAGAGCATGCGCGGGGTCGGGTAGTGTCCCTCCTCGCGCTTGAGCACACGGGCGAAGAACACCCCGGGGGGCGTGCCGTGCTCGGCCTTGCAGGACATCTGGCACCCGTAGCACGCCATGCAGCGCTTCAGGTCGATCACCATCCCGAGTCTCATGCCGATGCCCTCCCTGCCACGGCGGCGCTGCGTCGAGGGATCGGTCGACGGCCCGCCCGATGCGCGCGGAGTCCGCGGCGGCGCTCCACGCCCGGTCTGCCCACGGCGTGCGCACGGCAAGGGCGGCCTCGCGCGAGCGCGACGCGCCGCCGCGGGCCTTCCCGTGCTCAGCGCCGGCGCACCGTCGAACCGTTGCTACGCATTGCGTAATGACTTGCGCATACCGTAGCACTGGTCCGGACCCGGAGCCGTGATCCATCTCACATCCGGATACCCCGCGCGGACCGTCGCGCGCTGCTCGCCGGAGCCTCCGGGGTCGCCGCGCCGAGCCGCGCGGAGGCCGCGCTTGCCGCGTCGCGCAAGACCGCGGCAAGCGGCCCGTCCCAGGTCACGTCGAAGCGGGTCTCCGGTCCGAGGAGCGTCATCACGGCGACGAGCGCCTCCGTGTGGTCGAACACCGGCGCGCTCAGCGCGTTGATGGAGGCCATCTGCTGGCCGCGGACGCGCGCCATTCTGCGCGCGCGCACATCCGCGAGGCGCTGCTCGACCTGCGCCGCGTCGCGGCCCTGCATCTCGGACGCGAGCAGACCCCCGGTCACGTGGCGCGGCAGGAACGCGGCGAACACGAGCCCGGTGGCCGAATCGAGCAGACGCAGCACCGAGCCCACGCGCACGTTGACCGCCATGGGCCGCCGGCACTCCTCCCAACGCACGATCGTCGGGCCGGCCGAGCCCCAAACCGCGACGAGTCCGGTCTGCTCCGTGCGATCGCGCAATGCCGCCACCCCCGCGCCGGCGACGCGGACGTAATCCAACTGGTGGAGCGCGGAAAGCCCGAGCGTCAGCGCAAGCGGACCGAGCGCGTAGCACCCGCCGGGTCCGTCCTGCTCGACGATGCCGGCGCGGCTCAAGCTGGCAAGATAGCGATGCACCTTGGCCGAAGGCATGGCCACGGCCTTCGCCAGTTCGCTCAGCATCATCGGGCGATAGGCCGCAGCGAGCGCCTCCAGCACGCGCAGCCCGACCTGGACCGACTTCACGCCGGGTTGACTCGCGCCGGACCCGGCGCGCCGCTTGGCCGCCGCCCTCATGCCCGCCGGCTCACCGT
>JAGVSZ010000211.1 GCA_019137045.1 Betaproteobacteria bacterium | reverse complement strand
CACTCGCCGATCACCCGATCGAGCTCGTCGGCGCGCGGTGCCCGTCCGGAATTGTCGGCCAGCGCCGGGTCCTGGGCGAGGTCTTCGCGTCCGATGAGCACCATCAGGCGCTTGAAGATGCTGTCCCCGTTCGCCCCGATGACCACGTGCTGTCCGTCCCGGCTGAGGTAGGTGTTGGACGGCACGATTCCAGTGAGGTTGCTCCCGGTGCGCTCGCGCACGACGCCGAACATGTCGAACTCCGGCAGCGTGCCCTCGAGCATGTTGAACACCGCTTCGTACAGGGCGACGTCGACCACCTGTCCTGCGCCCCCGTTGGCGTCGCGGTGATGCAGCGCCATCAGCGCGCCGATCACGCCGTGCAGGGACGCGATCGCATCGCCGAGCGAGAGGTTGGAGCGCACCGGAGGCCGGTCGGGAAACCCGGTGAGGTAGCGCAGTCCGCCCATCGACTCGCCGATCGCGCCGAATCCGGCCTGGTCGCGCATCGGCCCGGACTGGCCGAACCCCGACAGGCGCAGCATGACGAGGCCCGGGTTCTCGGCCCGCAGCGCCTCGTACCCGAGACCCCACTTCTCCATCGTGCCGGGACGGAAGTTCTCGATCAGCACGTCGGTTTCGCGCGCGAGACGGCGGACGATCTCCTGCCCTTCCGGAGTGCGCAGGTTCGCCGTCACGGACTTCTTGTTGCGGCCCTGCACGTACCACCACAGGGACGTCCCGTTGTGCAGCTTGCGCCACTGGCGCAGCGGATCGCCGCCCCCCGGCGGTTCGATCTTGATCACCTCGGCGCCGAACTCGGCGAAGAACTTGCCCGCGAACGGACCGGCGATCAGCTGACCGAGCTCGAGCACCTTCACGCCGTCGAGGGGCTTGCGTCCGGTCATGCCGGCCTGCGCTCGTAGAACGCCTGCGCGAGGGTCCCGGCATCGACGTACTCGAGCTCGCCGCCCACCGGGATGCCGCGCGCGATGCGCGTGATCCTGAGCCCGCGGTCACGCAGCATCTCCCCGATGTAGTGCGCGGTCGCCTCCCCCTCGTTGGTGAAGTTCGTCGCGAGCACGACTTCCTTCACCGCGCCGTCGGTCGCGCGCGCGAGCAGCCGGTCGAGGCCGATCTCGTGCGGCCCGACCCCGTCGAGGGGCGAGAGCCGCCCCATCAACACGAAATAGTGGCCGCGGTAGGCCATGGTCTGCTCCATGGTCGCGAGGTCCGCCGGCGTCTCCACGATGCACAGCGCCGACGGATCGCGCTTGGGAGAGGCGCACAGGGCGCACACCTCCTCCTCGGTGAAGGTGTTGCAGCGGGCGCAGCGGCGCACGCTCGCGAGCGCGCGCGCGAGCGCCGCGCCCAGGCGCTGCGCCCCGGCCGGATCGTGCTGCAGCAGATGGAACGCCATGCGCTGCGCCGACTTCGGCCCGACGCCGGGCAGACAGCGCAGCGCCTCGATCAGCTCGTCGACCGCGTTGACCGGCTTCACCGCCGCTAGAAGAGCTTCATCCCGGGCGGCAGCGGGAGCCCCGCGGTGACCCCCGCCATCCGCTCCTGGACGGTCGCCTCGACCCGCCGCACCGCGTCGTTCACCGCGGCCGCGACGAGGTCCTCGAGCATGTCCTTGTCGTCGCCGAGGAGCGAGGGGTCGATGCTGACCCGCTTCACGTCGTGGCGGCAGGTCATCACCACCTTGACCATGCCCGCGCCCGACTGGCCCTCGACCTCGATCGTGGCGAGCTGCTCCTGCATCTTGCGCATGTTGTCCTGCATCTGCTGCGCCTGCTTCATCAGGCCCGCGAGCTGTCCCTTGTTCATCATGACGGCAGCGCCTTTCCGACGGGTTGAATCGATTCGATGGTGGCGTCCAGGCTCGTGACGAGCTCCTGCACGAACGGGTCCGCGTCCATCTGCCGGGTTGCCTCCGCTTCGCGCGTCCGCCGCTCGCCCTCGGCGAGGGCGGCCGCCGACCGGCCGGCGACGGCTCCGACGGTCACCGCCACCTCGACCGGACGCCCGAGATGGGCCCGCAAGGCGCCCTTCAGGCGCTCGACGTACGAGCGGTCGGCAAGGGCGCGCGACTCGCTCGGAACGGCGAGCTCGAAACGCGCGCCGTCCCAGCCCGCGAGCTCGCTCCGCTCGGCGAGCTGCTTCGCGGCCCCCACCAGCTTCAGCGCGCGAGCGAGCGCCGGCCAGTCGCCGTCGAACTGCGCGGGGGCGCCGCGCGGTTGCGCGGCCGGCGCGGACCTGGCCTCCGGGACCGGGCGCGCCTCACCGCCGCCTTCGGTTGCGGGCGCGAACGCGAGCATGCGCATCAGCGTCATCGAGAAACCGGCGTACTCGTCCGGCGCGAGCGGGAGATCCCGCCGTCCGTGCAGGGCGACCTGGTAGTAGAGCTGCGCGTCCTCCGGGTCGATCGCGCGCGCGAGGGCGAGCACCCGCTCGCGGTCCGGCCAGTCCGCCGGCACGGCCTCCGGGGCGGTCTGCGCGAGCGCGACGCGATGCAGGATGCGGCCGATCTCGCCGAGGGCGCCGTCGAACGAGAGGCTGCGCGCCTCCATCGCGTCGGCGACCGCGAGCGCGCGCGCGGCGTCCCCCGCGGCAACCGCCTCCAGTGCCTCGAGCAGATGACCGGTATCGACCGTGCCGAGCATCCCGCGCACGGCCGCGACGGTGACCTCGCCGCCGGCGTACGCGATCGCCTGGTCGAGCAGGCTGAGGGCATCGCGCATGCTGCCGCGCGCCGCGTGCGCGATCAGGTTGAGCGCATCGCCTTCCGCGGCGATTCCCTCTTCCGCGAGCACCCGCGCGAGGTGTCCCGCGATCGCCGCTGCCGGCATGTTCTTGAGGTTGAACTGGAGGCAGCGCGACAGCACGGTGACCGGGATCTTCTGCGGGTCGGTGGTCGCGAGGATGAACTTGATGTGCTCGGGCGGCTCCTCGAGCGTCTTCAGCATCGCGTTGA
>JAGVSZ010000301.1 GCA_019137045.1 Betaproteobacteria bacterium | reverse complement strand
TCTCGCGGAGCGCTACCTGTTCGGCCGGCGCGAGTCCGAGCGCCCCCCCGCCACGCGCGGCGAGCGCGCCTGGTTCGTCGGCTGGTCGGTCGCGTCGTTCGCCTACCGCATCTTCGTCGTCATCGCCATCCTGGTGTTCCTCGGCGAGCAGTCGCTCCTGCTCGGAGTCGTGTTCGCGGTGCTGACCGCCGCGACGTGGTTCGTCGTTCCGGGGGTCAAGATCGCGAACTACCTGCTCAACAGCCCGCGCCTGCGGCGCGTGCGGCGGCGCGCGCTGTCGGCGAGCCTGGTCGCCGCCCTGGGCGTGCTCGCCGCGCTCTTCGTGGTGCCGGTTCCGATGCGCACCACGGCGCAGGGCGTCGTGTGGCTGCCCGACGAGGGCTTCGTGCGGGTGGGCGCGGACGGCTTCGTCGAGCGCGTGGTCGCGCGGCCGGGCGAATGGGTGAAGCCGGGCGCGGTGCTGGTCGAGATGAGCGACGTCGAGCTCGCCACCGAGCTCAAGGTGCTGGAGGCGCGCGTGCGCGAGCTGGACGCCAAGCACCGCGAGCAGATCGTGTCCGACCGGGTGCGCGCCGAGATCATCGACGAGGAGCGGCGCTTCGCCGCGCAGAGCCTGGAGCGCGCGCAGGAGCGCGCGCGCGAGCTCGTCATCAAGGCGAAGGCCGAGGGCGAGTTCGTCTATCCGGGCGCGCCGGACGCCCCGGGGCGCTTCCTCAAGAAGGGGGACCTGCTCGCGCACGTCGTCAACGCCGATGCGATCATCGTGCGCACGGTGGTCTCGCAGCAGGACATCGACCTGGTGCGCAACGCGACGCGCGCCGTCCAGCTGCGGCTCGCCGAGGACCTGCCCGCGACGATCCGCGGCGCGCTCCGGCGCGTGGTGCCGTCGGCGACCGACCAGCTTCCCAGCGCGGCGCTCGGCACGCAGGGCGGCGGCGCGCTGGCGGTCGACCCGGGCGACCGCGAGGGCCGCAAGAGCGCCCAGCGCTTCTTCCAGGTCGACGTCGAACTGCCTCACGACGGGCGCATCCTGCGCGTCGGGGCGCGCGCGTACGTCCGCTTCGACCACGGCTGGGAGCCGCTCGGCGTGCAGTGGTACCGGCGCGCGCGGCAGCTCTTCCTCGCGCGGTTCAATGTCTGAGCTCGCGCTCCCCGCGCTCGCGCCGACCGCCGCCTACCCGGAGCAGGAGGTCGCGCGCCCCGGGCTGCTCGACCGGCTCGCGGACGGGATCGCGGCACCGGTCGCGCGCCGGCTGACCGCGCGCCGGGCCGCGCGGATCGACATCGCCGCCGCGGTGCGCCGCTTCGCCCCCGAGGCGGAGCGGCTCCCCGACCGCGAGCTCGTCCCGACCGCGCGGGCGCTCGGCGTCGCGCTGCGCCGCGAGGGTTTCCGCGCGGCGCTCGCCGCGCAGACGTTCGCGCTCGTGCGCGAGGTCGCCGGGCGAACGCTCGGCATGCGCCACTTCGACTCCCAGCTGCGCGGGGGCTGGATCATGCTGAACGGCATGATCGCGGAGATGAACACGGGCGAGGGAAAGACGCTCACCGCCACGCTGCCCGCGTGCGCCGCCGCGCTCGCGGGGCTGCCGGTGCACATCATCTCGGTCAACGACTACCTCACCGCGCGCGACGCGGAGACGATGGGGCCGGTCTACCGGGCCCTCGGCCTGACCGTCGGCGCAGTGGTGAACGGCATGGAGCCGGCGGCACGGCGCGCGGCCTACGGCGCCGACGTCACGTTCTGCACGAACAAGGAGCTCACCTTCGATTACCTGCGCGACCGGATCGCCCTCGGCTCGCAGGTGAACCGCATCCAGCTCTCGATCGAGCGGGTGGCCGGCGCGCGCGGGCGGGCGAGCGCGCTCGTGCTGCGCGGGCTCTACTTCGCGATCGTGGACGAAGCCGACAGCGTCCTGGTCGACGAGGCGCGCACGCCGCTCATCATCTCGGCGCGCGCGAGCCAGGGGCCCGAGCGGGACATGTACGAGACGGCGCTCGCCCTGGCCGGCCGGATGGCCGCCGGCGCGCACTTCGCGATCGAGGGCGGGGAGCGCCACGTGCGCATCACGCCCGCCGGGCGCGCGGCGCTCGCGGAGGTGGCCGACACGCTGCCGGCGGCGTTCCGCGGGGCGCGGCGCCGCGAGGAGCTGGTGACGCAGGCGCTGGTGGCGAGCCACGTCTTCAAGCGCGACGCGCACTACATCGTCCGTGACGAGAAGGTCCAGATCATCGACGAGTCCACCGGGCGCATCCTGCCCGACCGGTCCTGGGAGCAGGGGTTGCACCAGATGGTCGAGGCGAAGGAGGGCGTCCCGCTCACGAGCCAGCAGTCGTCGGTCGCGCGCATGACCTACCAGCGCTTCTTCCGCCGCTACCTGCGGCTCGCCGGCATGACGGGAACCGCGCGCGAGATCGCGCCCGAGCTATGGTCGGTCTACCGCCTGCCGGTGGCGCGGGTGGCGCCCAACCGTCCGGTGCAGCGGCGCGGACTGGGCGTGCAGGTCTACGGCACGGCGGACGAGAAGTGGGCCGCGGTGGTCGCGCGCGCGCGCGCGGCGGCCGCGGCGGGGCAGCCGGTCCTGATCGGGACGCGCTCGGTGGGCGCCTCGGAGGCGTTGAGCCAGCGGCTCGCGGCGGAAGGCCTGGCGCATCAGCTGCTCAACGCCCGGCAGGACAAGCAGGAGGCCGAGATCGTCGCCCAGGCCGGGCAGCGGGGACGGATCACCGTGGCCACCAACATGGCCGGCCGGGGCACCGACATCCGGCTCGGCAAGGGCGTCGCCGAGCTGGGCGGCCTGCACGTCATCGCGACCGAGCTGCACGAGTCGCGCCGCATCGACCGGCAGCTCTACGGGCGGTCCGGCCGCCAGGGCGACCCCGGCAGCTTCGAAGCGCTCGTCTGCCTCGAAGACGAGCTTTGCCGTCTGTACCTCGGCGGCGCCCTAGCCGCGGTGGCGCGCCGCGCGCTCGCCACCGGCCCGCGCTCGGCGCTCGCGCGCCGGCTGGTGCGGTACGCACAGTGGCGGGCCGAGCGCGGCCACGCGGCGATCCGGAAGGAAGTGCTGGCGATGGACGAGCAGCTCGGCGACCTGCTCGCCTTCTCGGGGCGCGGGGAGTAGGGGGCGTCAGCCGCCGGGCCGCGCGGGGATGGCGGGCGGCTCCGCGCCGAGCTTCTGGAACCTCACCTTGCACTTCGCGCCCGCCGGGACGAGGTGCTTCTCGTTCGGCAGCTCGAGGCGCACGCCGAAGGTCCCGCTCGCGGCGTTGATCACCCGGTCCACCACGGCCACGCGCGCCATGAACTTCTGCTTCGGCGTCTCCGGGACCACCTCCGCCCGATCGCCACGCTGGACCTGGCCGTAGAGGCTGGCGGGCAGGATCACCTCGACGTTGAGCGGGTCGATCTCGGCGATCTTCAGGATCGGGTCCTTCACGCTGGTGGTCGCGAACTCCCCGGGCTTCTGGTAGCGGTCCACGACCACGCCGTTCACCGGGCTGCGGAGGGTGCGCATGCCCAGCACCTCCGACGCCCGCGCCACCTCGAGCTCGGCCATTTTCTGGTTCTCGCGCGCGACCTTGAGCTCGGACTCCGCGAGCGAGCGCTCGGTGCGCGCCTCCTCGAGCGCGTTCGAGGAGATGAAATTCTGGCGCGCCAGCTCCTCCGCGCGCCGCTCCTTCTTGACCGCGAGGTCGAGCCGCGCCTCCGCCGCCTTCAGCGGCCCGATCGATTCGGCCCGCTGTTTCGCGACCGCGAGCGCCGCGCGCTCCGGGCCGGAGTCGAGGGTGACGACCACCTGGCCGCGCGTGACCGCCTCGCCCCGTTCGACGTTCAGGGACGCGATCAGCCCCTCGACCGGGCTGCGGATGTCCACCATCTGCCGCGCCTCGATGATGCAGTCGAACTCGCTGCCCGGCGCCGCCGGGGCGAAGAGTGCAACCGCGACGGCGGCGAGAGGAAGGAAACCGGTTCGCATCGGGGCGTTGGCGCGGGGGGCAGCGAGATTCAAGTTGCGGCCGAATTTTCCCGGCGAAATAGCTGACTGTAAAGGACTAATGCCCCGAAAAGGGCGCCGGGCGGCGGCGCCCGCGCGGCCCGGCGAAACCCCGGGCGTAGAATCACGCAATGATCGTGTTCGAGCTGGCGTGCAGCGCGGAACACCGGTTCGAAGGCTGGTTCGGGTCGGCGGAGGACTTTGCGCGCCAGGAGGCGGTCGGCCTGCTCGCGTGCCCGCTCTGCGGCACTTCGGACGTGCGACGGCTTCCCAGCGCCCGGATTCGAACCGGAACCACGCCGGAACCGGTTCCCCAGAAGACGCGAGCGGCTGCGCCCGCAGCGCCGGGGCCAGTCGCCGAGATGACGATGGCCTCGGTCCTGCGGGAGATCCTCGCCCGCAGCGAGGACGTCGGGCGTCGCTTTCCGGAGGAAGCGCGCCGCATCCACTATGAAGAGATTCCACCGCGCCCGATCCGAGGCCAGGCCACGCCCCAGGAGGCCAAGGCCCTCGCCGAGGAGGGTGTGCCGGTGGTCGCGCTTCCCATCCCGCCGCGCAGCGAGACCCACTGAGCCTAGGGCCCTGTTGAGATCCAGGAAAGCCCGAGAATGTGTATTATGTAAAATTATCCGGCCGCAGATCCGATGGAACCCGAATCTCGTTCGGAACGGGCCTGAACTTCGAGGGAATCGCTAGTCGGTCGCCCCGGCCTTGCGCAGGAGGTCGGCAATCACCGTGTTCTGGGTCTGAAGCGCCCACTTGAGGGCGGTCGCGCCGGAATCGGCCTTCGCGTTCGCATCCGCGGACCGCGCCAGGAGCAGCCGCACGACCTCGATGTGTCCGTTGCGGGCAGCGAACATCAGCGCGGTCGCGCCGTTCGGGGCCCTGGCATCGACCTGGGCGCCGCTCTCCAGGAGGTACTTGGCGACCTCCGCATGACCCTGGAACGCCGCGTAGTGCAGCGGCGTCCAGCCTTCCCGATTGATCTGGGCGCCGCGCTCATGCAGCAGGCGCACGGTCGCCACGTGGCCCTTGTACGCGGCGAACATGATGGCGGTCTCGTTGGAGGGCGTCCGCGCGTTGACGTTCGCCTTGCGCTCGACGAGCAGGCGCACGATGTCGAGGTGGCCTTCGCGGGCGGCATACATCAGCAGCGTCTGTCCTTCCTTGTCGGTGGAACTGGGATCCATCCCCCGGTCGAGGAACTGGCGGACTTCCTGCGCGTCGTTGACGCGCACCGCATTGAAGAGATCGTCGAGCGTCCCTTGAGCGCTTACTGCGAGGGAATGCCCAGCAGATAATACTAATAGTATCAGTGTGCTAAATCGCATATTTAATGTGTTACATTTAATCCTGGTGGGCGGAACAGGCGGGCAAAGTTCGCCGTCGTCGCGGCGGCAATCGTCTCCGGAGCGTCCTCGCGGACGCGGGCGAGTTCCGCCGCCACGAATCGGACGTAGGCCGGCTGGTTCGTCTTGCCCCGGTGCGGGACGGGCGCAAGATAGGGTGCGTCGGTCTCGACCAGCAGGCGTTCGAGCGGAAGTGCTTTCGCCGTCGCGCGCAGCGACTCGGCGTTCCTGAAGGTGAGGATGCCGGAGAAGGAGATCATGAAGCCGAGATCCACCGCCGCGCGGGCGACCTCGACCGTCTCGGTGAAGCAGTGCATGACTCCGCCGACGTCCCCTGCCCGCTCCTCGCGCATGATGCGCAGCGTGTCCTCGGCTGCGGCCCGCGTGTGCACGACGAGCGGCTTGCCGCACTCGCGCGCGGCGCGAATGTGGGCGCGGAAGCGCTCGCGCTGCCACGCCAGGTCGCCCTGGAGGCGGTAGTAGTCGAGCCCGGTCTCGCCGATGGCGAGCACGCGCGGATGGTCGGCGAGACGCACCAGCTCGGCGACCGGGAGCGGCGGCTCGTCGGGATAGTCCGGGTGCACGCCCACGGTCGCGAACAGCCGCTCGTGCGCCTCGGCGAGCGCCCGCACGCGCGGGAAACCGGTCAGCGTGACGCTGATGCAGAGCGCGTGCGATACCCCGGCCGCGACCATCTCGGCAAGCACTTCCGGGATGCGGTCGCGGTACTCATCGAAGTCGAGGTGGCAGTGGGAGTCGACCAGCATTCACTCAGTAGGTGTGGGTCGAGCGGGTCGACTGCATCAGGCCGCCGAGCAACCCTTCGATGCGCCGCTTCGCCCCGTGCCCGCTCTCGTCGTCGGAGAAATGGACGCCGATGCCCTGGGCCTTGTTGCCCTGGCAGTTGGGCGGGGTGACCCAGACCACGGTCCCGGCGACCGGGATCTTGTTCGGGTCGTCCATGATCGTCAGGAGCATGAACACTTCGTCGCCGATGCGATAGCGCTTCGTGGTCGGGATGAAGATGCCGCCGCGCCGCAGATGGGGAATGTAGGCGGCATAGAGCGCGGACTTCTGGGAGATGGTGAGCGAGAGGACGCTCGGGCGCACCCCTCCCTTGCCGTTGGTATCGTCATTCATGCGGCGACTCCCGAAGCTGCGCGTAGCGCAGGCAGATCTCCTCGACGAACAGCCGGGCGTTGAGCGGGTGCAGCGCAACCGCGCGCGCGGCCGACAGCGAGCGCTCGAATCTTAGCAGCGCCGCTCGCGGCAGCCCACGCGCGATCGCGCGCACTGCGGACTCCTGCCGCACGTTGTAGCGGATCGCGCCTCCGGTGCGCGCGGCGACGAGGTCGTACGTCCATTTCTGCAGCCAGCCCACGACGGCGTCCGGCGCGGCGCTCTGGCACGCGTCCGCCAGCTCGAGGGCGTCGGCCCCGGGCCGCGCCAGGGCCGCGAGCAGCGCCTCCCGCGCCGCGGCCGGCTCCCCGTCCTCCTCGACCGCAGCCAACGGGGCGCGGCCGGCAAAGCGCAACCGCGACTCCGGATCCCGCAGTCCCTGTTCGACGAGCCATGGCAGCGCCGCTTCGGGGGCGGCCGCGGCCACGGCAATGCGCTGGCAGCGGCTGCGCACGGTCGGCAGCAGCCGGTCGGGTGCGCTGGACACGAGCAGGAACAGCGTTCCGGGCGGCGGCTCCTCGAGGCTCTTCAGCAGCGCATTGGCGGTGGCGGCGTTCATCGCCTCGGCCGGTCGCACCAGGATGATCCGGACGCCCCCGCGATGGGTTCCGACCGCGAGGAAGCCCTGCAGCTCGCGGATCTGGTCGACCTTGATCTGCCGGCTGGGCGCGGCCCCGGACTTGGCAGCCGGTTCGCCCTCCGCGACCGCCGGCGCCGAGAGCGCCTCGGGCTCGACCACCCGAAAGTCCGGATGGTTGCCGAGGTCGAACCATCCGCAGGCCGGACACGTCCCGCAGGGAAACCCGCCGGGAGCCGGCCGCTCGCACAGGAGCGCCTGCGCAAACGTGCGCGCAAGGCGCGTCTTCCCGAGGCCGGACGGCCCGCAGATGAGCAGCGCGTGAGGCAGCGCATGCCGCCGCTGCCGGAGTGCCTCCCAAGCTGGTTCAAGCCAAGGAAAAACGCTATGCATCAGACTGTTGGAATTATATTCTCAAGTGTTTTGCGAATATCATCGATGGCCTCCGTTGCATCGATCACCCGGATTCGTTTGGGGTCATGCGCGGCCCGATCGAGATAGGCCTGCCGTACGCGCTGGTGAAACGGGACCGTTTCACGCTCGAATCGATCGAGGTCGCCCTGCCCCGCACGGAGCCGGTCCTGCCCGACCGCGACGGGCACATCGAAGAAGAGCGTCAGGTCGGGCTGGAGGCCCTCCTGCACCCACGCTTCGAGGGCCGCCAGTTTCTGCGCCGGAACGCCGCGCCCTCCCCCCTGGTAGGCAAACGTGGCATCGGTGAAGCGGTCCGACAGCACCCAGTCGCCGCGCGCGAGGGCGGGCCGGATGACCTGAACGAGGTGCTGCTGCCGGGCAGCGAAGACGAGGAGCGTTTCCGTGGACGCATCCATCGGTTCGGCGAGGATCAGGGCGCGCAGGCGCTCCCCGAGCGGCGTCCCGCCCGGCTCCCGCGTCACGACCACGTCGCGCCCGAGCCGGGCGCGGAGCCGGTGCGCGAGCCACTCGAGGTGCGTGCTCTTGCCCGCGCCGTCGAGCCCCTCCAGCGTGATGAACTTGCCGCGCACCGGCGCGATCGCGCTCACGGGCGGTCCCCGCGTTGGTACCTCGTCACGGCGCGATTGTGCTCCTCCAGCGTGCGCGAGAACTCGCTCGATCCGTCGCCCCGGGCGACGAAGTAGAGCGCCGGCGACTCGGCCGGCCGCAGCGTCGCCTCGAGCGCGGCCCGTCCCGGCATCGCGATCGGCGTCGGCGGCAGCCCGTCGCGCGTGTACGTGTTGTAGGGGGTGTCGGCGAGCAGGTCGCGCTTGCGGATGTTGCCGTCGAACGCGGGGCCGAGACCGTAGATCACCGTCGGGTCCGCTTGCAGCCGCATGCCGGAGCGCAGGCGATTGTGCAGCACCGCCGCGATCAGCGGCCGGTCCTGCGGCCGGCCGGTCTCCTTCTCCACGATCGACGCGAGGATGAGCGCCTCGTACGGCGACGCGAGCGGGATGCCGGGCTGGCGCTCCGCCCAGGCCGCCGCCAATCGCTTCTCCATGGCCCGGTGGGCGCTGCGCAGGATCTCCAAGTCGCTCGCCCCGCGCGGGAAGACGTAGGTGTCCGGGAAGAACCAGCCTTCGGGATGAGTGATCGGCAGTTCGAGGCGCCGCAGCACGTCCGCGTCCGGCAGACCGGCGGTGTCGTGCCGGATGCGGGGGTGCGCATCGAGCGCGGCGCGGACCTGCCGGAAGGTCCAGCCTTCGATGAATTTCACGTCGGACAGCGCGAACTCGCCCCGGGTAAGCTTGCCCAGCAGATCGAGCGGCGTCGCACCGGCGCGCAATTCGTAGGTCCCGGCCTTGATGTCGGTCGGCTTCACCGTCGCCCGCGCCACGGTTTCGAACGCCCATTCCGGCATGTCGACGCCGGCGCGCACGATCTGGCGCGTCGCCGCGCGCAGCGAACTGCCCGGCGCGACCGTGAACTCGAGCGGCTCGGCGCTCAACCTCAGGGGCGCGCGCGCGAACTGGTAGAGCCACGCTCCCGCGCCCAGAACGGCGAGAATCGCAAGAAGGATCAGGTACTTGATGAGCTTGAGCATTGTCGGCGGGAGACCGGTCGCGGCCGGTCCGTCGCTATAATAACTTGCGTCATTCGTTCGTCGGTCGATGACCCCTCGCTGGTCCGCTTTCCTCTCCAGTCGCGGCGCGACGCTCGCGGAGGGCGTCGTGCGCCGATTCGGCGACCCGGCTGGCGAGTTGGACGCCGCGGCGACCGCCAGCGTCCTCGCCGATCTTTCCCATCTTGCGCTCCTGGGCGTCTCGGGCCCGGATGCGGAGTCCTTCCTGCAGGGGCAGTTGAGTTGCGACGTCGCCGGGCTGGCGGCCGACGGGGCCACGCTCGGGTCGTACTGCTCCGCCAAGGGGCGGATGCTCGCGAGCTTCGTCCTGTGGCGGGAGCCGGACGGGTTCGCCCTGGCGCTCTCCCGAACCCTCGCAGGTCCGATCGCGCAACGGCTGCGCCTGTTCGTGCTGCGCGCGAAGGTCGCCATCGCGGACCGGAGCGACGAATGCGTCCTTCTCGGCGCCGCCGGTGCAGCCGCCGAATCCGCGCTGCGCGCCGCCGCGGGCGCGCTTCCGCAGCAAGCGGGGCGAGTCGCGCGCAGGGACGGCGCGACCGTGGTGCGGAGCGCGCGGGATCGCTACCTGATCGCCGCCGCGCCCGAGCGCGCGCCGACGCTCTGGGACGCGCTGTCGGAAAGGCTGCGGCCGGTGGGAACGCCGTGCTGGGAATGGCTCGACATCGTCGACGGCCTGCCGCTCGTGACGGCGCGCATCCAGGACGAGCTCGTGCCGCAGATGGCGAACCTCGAGCTGATCGGGGGCGTGAGCTTCGAGAAGGGGTGCTATCCCGGGCAGGAAGTCGTGGCGCGCACGCAGTACCGCGGCAAGACCAAGCGCCGGATGTTCCTGGCGCGCATCGAGGGCGCGGCCCCGGCGCCCGGCGATCCGCTCTACAGCGAGGACCTCGGCGACCAGGCGAGCGGGGCGATCGTCAACGCCGCGCCGGCTCCCGGGGGCGGCTACGACGTGCTCGCGGTGGTGCACGCGTCCAGCGCCGCGGACAGCACGGTGCGCCTGGGGTCGCCCGCAGGCGCGCCGCTGCGGTTCCGCCCCCTCCCCTACGCGGTGCCGTGACCTGCAGCTACTTCATCTACTACCGCTCTGCCGCCGCGGCGGCCGACGTCCGCGCGGCGGTCGGCGCGATGCAGCGCGCGCTCGCGCAGGAGACCGGCATCGCCGGGCGCCTGATGCAGTGCGCGGACGACCCGACGACGTGGATGGAGGTCTACGAAGCGGTACCCGACCCGGCGCGCTTCGAGCGCAGCTTGGGCGACGCCGTCGCCAGCTTTGCGCTCGCGCGGTTGCTCTCCGGCGACGGCCGCCGTCACGTCGAGCGCTTCGTCACCGTGCCGTGTGCCTGATTCTCGTCGCGCATCGCGCGCACCCCGCCTACCGGCTCGTGGTGGCCGCGAACCGCGACGAGTGGTTCGCCCGGCCAACGGCGCCGGCCGGGTTCTGGTCCGAGGCGCCGGATGTCTTCGCCGGCCGCGACCTCGAGGCGCACGGGACCTGGCTCGGCATCACGCGCAGCGGCCGCTTCGCCGCGGTGACCAACTTCCGCGATCCCGCCAGCCACCGCGAAGGCGCGCCGTCGCGGGGCGGACTCGTGCGCGCGTTCCTGACCTCGACCGCGACGCCGGCGGCGTACGTCGGCGCGCTGCAAGCCGATGCTGCGCGCTACAACGGGTTCAGCCTGCTCGTCGGCGACGCGGCGTCGCTCCTCTACTTCTCCAATCGCGCAGGGGAAGCGCGTGCGCTGGCGCCCGGCATCTACGGGCTCGCCAACGACCTGCTCGACGTGCCGTGGCCGAAGGTGCGGACGGGCAAGGCGCGCCTCGCGGCGCAACTGAACGGAAGCGTGAGCGCGGAGCGCCTGCTCGAGCTCCTCGACGACACGCAGGCCGCGCCCGACGACGCGCTCCCCGACACCGGGGTCGGCCTGGAGCGGGAGCGCCAGCTCTCGCCGCTGCGCATCCGCGCCGGCGCGTACGGCACGCGCGCCTCGACGGTCCTGCTCCTGTCCGCGGACGGCGAGGCGTCGATCGTCGAGCGGAGCTTCAGCGCGACCGGCGAGGCGTCCGGCACGGTGCGCGGCCGCTTTCGGACCACCCCTTAGAGCGCGCGCTCCATCGCGACATGGGGGATGCCGGCTTCCTCGAACTCCGCGCCGGCCACCGCGAACCCGAAGCGCGCGTAGAACGGCGCGGCGTGCAGTTGCGCGTTGAGCGCGACGCGCTGCATGCCGCGGGCGCGGGCCCGCTCCATCAGCGCCGCGAGCAGGCGCGCGCCGACGCCCCTGCCCCGCGCCTCGCGCAGCACCGCCATCCGCCCGATGTGCCCGTCCGGCAGGAGCCGGCCGGTGCCCACGGGCCGGCCCGCGCCGTCGTACGCGACCGCATGCTCGGAGCGCTCGTCCCAGTCGTCGAGCTCGAGCTCGGGCGGCACGCCCTGCTCCGCGACGAACACCGCCTCGCGGATGGGCTGCGCCGCGGCGCGCGCCGCCGACCACGGCAGGATGCGGATGCGCAGAGCGTCGTCCATGTCGGGGGCGCGATCGTCGCGCCGATATAATACGGACATCCTCCGCAGGACACCGGTCGAATGGAGAGTCTCTGGCGCGACGCCGAGGCCGACGCGTTTCAGGGCGAGCTCGGCCAGCGCGTGTACACCTCGCGGCTGCTCGGGCGCGACAAGTCCCTCGTCCTGCACGGCGGCGGCAACACCTCGGTCAAGATCGACGAGCGCAACCGCTTCGGCGAGGTCGAGCCGGTGCTCTACGTGAAGGGCAGCGGCTGGGACCTCGAGCACATCGCGCCGGAGGGCTTCGCGCCGGTGCGGCTCGGGCACGTGCAGCGGCTCGCCGCGCTCGAACGCCTGTCCGATCCGGACATGGTCAACGAGCTCGCGACCCACATGCTGCGCGCTTCCGCGCCGGCGCCGTCCGTCGAGACCATCCTGCACGGCTGCCTGCCGTTCCGGTTCGTCGACCACACCCACGCGGACGCGGTGCTCGCGATCACCAACACGCCGGGCGGGGAGCGGCGCATCCGTGCGCTGTACGGGGACGCGGCGATCGTGATCCCGTACTTCATGCCGGGGTTCGAGCTCGCGCAGGCGGTGGCGCGCGAGTTCGCGCGCCAGGCGAC
>JAGVSZ010000240.1 GCA_019137045.1 Betaproteobacteria bacterium | reverse complement strand
CGCCTGCGGCAGCACCGCCGGCGTTCCGGAGGCGGCGATGAGGATCGCGTCGGGGTTCGCCGCCATCAGCTTCAGGACCTGGCCGGTGACCGAGGTGTCGGTGCGGCTGTAGCGCTCGTTCCCGACCACCTTCAGCTTGCGCGCCTCGGCGAGCTTCGAGAACTCGCTCCACCAGCCCTCGCCGTAGGCGTCGTTGAAGCCGATGAACCCGACCGTCTTGACCCCGTTGCGGCTCATGTAGCTCGTGATCGCGTTCGCCATGAGCGCGTCGGTCTGCGGCGTCTTGAACACCCAGTAGCGGTCCTTGTCGACCGGCTCGATGATGCGCGAGGACGCGGCCAGGCTGATCTTGGGCGTCTGCCCGCGCGCGGCCACCTCGATCATGGCGAGCGAGTTGGGCGTCGTGGTGGAGCCGACGATCACGTCCACCTTGTCCTCGTTCACGAGCTTCTCGGCGTTCTGCCGCGCGCGCGTGGTGTCCGAGCCGTCGTCGAGCACGACGTACTCGATCTTCTGGCCGGCGATCTCCTTCGGCAGGAGCTGGAACGTGTTGCGCTCGGGAATGCCGAGCGAGGCGGCGGGGCCGGTCGCCGACAGCGTGACGCCGACCTTGATCTGGGCGTGCGCGGCCGGCACGGCCAGCGCGGCGACCGCGGCGGCGACCAGCAGGGTGCGGTGGTTCATCGGGTCTCTCCTAAATTGCTGAGTGGGTTGGTTCGTTCGCCCCCTCGGGGGCGCGCCTTCTGCGCGACGAACCCGAACAAGACAACGTTCGGCGCGTGCCGTCCTTAATCGAGATCAAACGACGTGCGCGCCGGCGGCCCGGCGGCCGAGCGGGCGCGGAATTCGGGTATTCTTCGCGCCGCAGCGCACGATAGCGGCTGCGCGCGACGCGCGTCGGTCGAGCCGTCCGCCCGAACCCGAACATGACCCAGGCCAGCGTGCTCTTCGAAGTCCAGGACGGATGCGCCCTGGTCACGCTCAACCGGCCGGAGAAGCTGAACAGCTTCATCCCCGACATGCACGCGCGCCTGCGCGAGGCGCTCGCCGCGAGCGCGGCGCGGGAGGACGTCCGCGCGGTGCTCCTGACCGGCGCGGGACGCGCCTTCTGCGCCGGCCAGGACCTGGGCGAGCGCGTGGTCGCGCCCGGCGCGCCCCCGCCCGACCTCGGGCAGTCGCTCGGCACGCTCTACAACCCGCTCGTGCGCGCGCTGCGCACCCTCGAGAAGCCGGTCGTGTGCGCGGTCAACGGCGTCGCGGCGGGCGCCGGCGCGAACCTCGCCCTCGCCTGCGACATCGTGCTCGCGGGCCGCTCGGCGCGCTTCGTGCAGGCGTTCGCGAAGATCGGCCTGATGCCCGACTCGGGCGGCACCTATTTCCTGCCGCGCCTGGTCGGCATGGCGCGCGCGATGGGGCTCGCGCTGCTCGCGGACAGCCTCGGGGCGGAGGACGCCGCGCGCATCGGGCTCATCTGGAGGTGCACCGACGACGCCGCGCTCATGGGCGAGGCGCGCGCGGTCGCGGCCGCGCTGGCCTCGGGGCCCACGAAGGCTTACGGCGCGATCAAGGAATCGCTCTACGCCTCGCCGCACAATACGCTCGACGCGCAGCTCAACCTCGAGCGCGACATCCAGCGCGAGCTCGGGCGCACCGAGGACTACCGCGAGGGCGTCGCCGCATTCAAGGAGAAGCGCGCCCCGGCCTTCCGGGGGCGCTGAGCGCACCCCTGCCGCGCGAGCGGGGGGCGCAGTGGACACGTTGCGCCGGGAGCGACGCGGACAGGAGGAAGCGAAGATGTCGCCGTACGACCAGATCGAGCCGATCGAGCGGGCGAGCGCGGACGCGCTGCGCGCGCTGCAGCTCGAGCGCCTGCAGTGGACCCTGCGCCACGCCTACCAGAAGGTCCCCCATTACCGCAAGAAGCTCGACGCGGCGGGCGTGCGCCCGGAGGACCTGAAGCGGCTCGAGGACCTGGCGCGGTTCCCCTTCACCACCAAGCACGACCTGCGCGAGAACTATCCGTTCGGCATGTTCGCGGTGCCGATGGACGACCTGGTGCGCATCCACGCCTCGAGCGGCACCACCGGCAAGCCCACCGTGGTCGGGTACACGCAGCGCGACATCGACACCTGGTCGGACCTGATGGCGCGCTCGATCCGCGCCGCGGGCGGCCGCTCGACCGACAAGATCCACGTCGCCTACGGCTACGGCCTCTTCACCGGCGGGCTCGGCGCGCACTACGGCGGCGAGCGGCTCGGCGCGACCGTGATCCCGGTCGGCGGCGGCATGACCGAGCGCCAGGTGCAGCTCATCGCCGACTTCCGGCCCGACATCATCATGGTGACGCCGTCGTACATGCTGGCGATCGCCGACGAGTTCGAGCGCCAGGGGCTCGACGCGCGCGAATCGAGCCTGCGCATCGGCATCTTCGGCGCCGAGCCCTGGACCGACGGCATGCGCGAGGAGATCGAGCGCCGCATGGGGCTGGACGCGATCGACATCTACGGCCTCTCGGAGGTCATGGGCCCGGGGGTCGCGCAGGAGTGCATCGAGACCAAGGACGGGCTCACGATCTGGGAGGATCACTTCTACCCCGAGATCATCGACCCGGCGACCGGCGCGGTGCTGCCCGACGGCCAGCCCGGCGAGCTCGTGTTCACCTCGCTCACCAAGGAGGCGATGCCGGTCATCCGCTACCGCACGCGCGACCTCACCACCCTGCTGCCGGGAACGGCGCGCACCATGCGCCGCATGGCCCGCATCACCGGGCGCAGCGACGACATGCTCATCATCCGCGGCGTGAACGTGTTCCCGACGCAGATCGAGGAGCTGATCGTCAAGCAGCCGAAGCTCTCGCCCCACTACGTGCTCGAAGTGCGGCGCGAGGAGCGGCTCGACGAGCTGACGGTGATCGTGGAGATCCGGCAGGACCTCGCGTCCGCGCCGACCGCCGAGCGCGACGCCGAGGCGAAGCAGCTCGCCCACCACATCAAGAGCTACATCGGCGTCTCGAGCGACGTGAAGGTGGTCGATCCCGGCAAGGTCGAGCGCTCGCAGGGCAAGGCGAAGCGGGTGATCGACCTGCGGCCGAAATCCTGAGCCTGCGGAGCCGCGGACGGCCCGGGAGGTTCTCGGCCCGGCCGCGTCGAGGGGCGGCCCTCGCCGTTCCCTCGAACGCGGAGGGTCATCCGGCCGCGCCAGCGGCCGGACGGCCTATTTCTTCGGCAGCTGCCCCTGCACGCCCTCGACGTAGTAGTCCATCACCGCGAGCTGGTCGTCGGGCATGAACTTGCCGGCCGGCACGCGCTCCTTGCCGCCCTGGTCCTTCACCGGCCCGCCGAACGGATGGAGCCTGCCGGCCGCGATGTCGGCCGCGGCCTTGGCGACGAGGTCGCGCACGTCCTGCGGCACCGCCGGGTTGTACGGCGCCATCTTCACCATGCCGTCCCTGATCCCGCCCCAGATGTTGGTGGGCTGCGCCTTGCCGGCGAGGGCCTCGCCGACGAGCTTGCCGTAGAAGCCGGTCCAGTCGTGCGTCGAGGCGGTGAGGTGCGCCTTGGGCCCGTACTTCGACATGTCGGAGTGGTAGCCGATCGCGTACACGCCCTTCTCCTCCGCCGCCTGCACCGGGGCGGTGGAGTCGGTGTGCTGCATGAGCACGTCGGCGCCCTGCGAGATGAGCGCCATCGCCGCCTCGCGCTCGCGGCCGGGGTCGTACCAGGAGTTCACCCACACCACGCGCACCTGCGCCTTCGGGTTCACGCTCCGCATCCCGCGCGTGAAGGCGTTGATTCCCTGCAGCACCTCGGGGATCGGGAACGCCGCGACGTAGCCGGCGGTCCCCGACTTGCTCATCTTCCCGGCCACGATGCCGGCGAGGTAGCGGCCCTCGTAGAAGCGCGCGTTGTACGTGCCCACGTTCTTGGCGCGCTTGTAGCCGGTGGCGTGCTCGAAGAGCACTTTCGGGAACGACTTGGCGACCTTGATGGTCGGGTTCATGTACCCGAACGAGGTCGTGAACACGAGCTCGTGGCCGCTCGCGGCGAGCTCGCGGATCACGCGCTCGGCGTCCGCGCCCTCGGGCACGTTCTCGACGTACTTGGTGACGATCTTGTCGCCGTACTGCTTCTCGAGCGCGCGGCGGGCGAGGTCGTGCTGGTAGGTCCAGCCGGCGTCGCCGACCGGGCTGACGTACACGAACCCGATCTTGAGCGGCTGCGCGGCCGGCGCGAGGCCCGCAACCGCGAGCGCGGCCGCGCCGATCAGCGCTGCGCCCCATTTCCTCGTCGACATCTTCGTCTCTCCTCTCCGGGTGATGCGTTGCAGGGTGGTTTCGCCCGCCGCTCAGGCGTCGGGGTGATAGCTCTGGCCGAGCGACACCGGCGCGTTCAGCCGGATGACGTTCGGGTTGCGCGAGATCAGCACCAGCACCCCGATCGTCGCGAGGTACGGCAGGCTCGACAGCAGCTGCGAGGCGACCGCGGCGCCGGCGCCCTGCGCGAAGAACTGCGCGATGGTAACGCCGCCGAAGAGGTAGGCGCCAGCGAGCACCCGCCCGGGGCGCCAGGTGGCGAACACGACCAGCGCGAGCGCGATCCAGCCGCGGCCGGCGGTCATGTTCTCGGCCCACATCGGCGTGTAGCTCACCGAGAGGTACGCCCCGCCCACGCCCGCCATCGCGCCGCCGAAGAGCGTCGCGAGGTAGCGGATGCCGATGACCGGGTATCCGATCGCGTGCGCCACGGCCGGCGATTCGCCCACCGCGCGCAGCACGAGCCCGGGCCGCGTCCGGTACAGGAACCAGCTCACCAGGCCGAAGAGCGCCCAGGAGAGGTAGACGAGCGGCGGCTGCGCGAACAGCACCGGCCCGACCAGCGGCAGGTCGGCGAGCGCGGGCAGCGCGAACGGCTGCGGCGCCGGCAGCGCCACGCTCTCGAAGGGCTTGCCCGCGAAGGCGGAGAGGCCCACGCCGAAGATGCTGAGCGCGAGCCCGGCCGCCACCTGGTTCGCCTGCAGGGTCAGCGTGAGCAGCGCGAAGACGAGCGCGGCCGCCGCCCCCGCGGCCAGGCCGGCCAGCGCGCCGACCGCGGCGCTGCCGCTCGCCACGGTCGCCGCGAACCCGGCGAGCGCGCCGCACAGCATCATGCCCTCGACCCCCAGGTTGAGGACGCCCGACTTCTCGACCACGAGCTCCCCGAGCGCCGCGAACACGAGCGGCGTGCCGGCCGCCAGCGTGGCGGCCAGGATCGGGACGAGCGCGTCGGTCACGCCGCCTGCCCGGCGGACGCGGCCGCCGGTCCCGCGCGACGCAGCGCCCGCACCCGGAAGTTGATCAGCACGTCGGCGCCCAGCAGAAAGAAGAGCAGCATGCCCTGGAAGAGCCCGGTGATGGCCGCGGGCAGGCGCAGCTCCATCTGCGCCTGCTCGCCGCCGAGGTAGAGGAGCGACATCAGGAGGCTCGCGAGCGCGCAGCCGACCGGGTTCAGCCGCCCCACGAAGGCGACGATGATCGCGGCGAAACCGTAACCGGGCGAGATGGACGGCGTGAGCTGGCCGATCGGCCCGGCGACCTCGGCCAGCCCGGCGAGGCCGGCGGCGCCGCCGCCGGCGAGCATGCCGATCCACACCGTGCGCGTGGCGCTGAATCCCGCGTAGCGCGCGGCGGCGTCCGCCAGCCCGGCCACGCGCATCTGGTAGCCGAGGAAGCTCTTGTGCACGAACACCCATCCGGCGGCCACCACCGCCAGCGCCAGCAGGAAGCTCGCGTTCAGGCGCGTGCCCTCCACCAGGAGCGGGAAGAGCAGCGCGTCGTCGAACATCCGCGACTGCGGGAAGTTGAAGCCCTGCGGGTCGCGCCAGGGCCCGTGCACGAGGTAGGACAGGAGCAGCGCGGCGACGTACGTGAGCATCAGGCTGGTCAGGATCTCGCTCGCGTTGAAGCGGGTGCGCAGGAACGCCGGGATGGCGGCCCAGGCCATGCCGCCGAGGGCGCCGGCGACGACCATCAGCGCGAGCCCCCAGCCGGAGGCCGCGCCCTCCAGGTGCAGCGCGACCCCGCCCCCGCAGATCGCCCCGAGGATGAGCTGGCCCTCGGCGCCGATGTTCCACACGTTGGCGCGGAAGCCGAGCGCGAGGCCGGTGGCGATCATCATGAGCGGCGAGGCCTTCAGCAGGAGCTCGGCGACGCCGTTCGCCGTGCTGACCGGCCGCACGAAGAAGGCGTGCAGCGCCGCGAGCGGGTCGCGCCCGAGCGCGGAGAACAGCGCGTACCCGACCAGGATGGTGAGCGCGGCGGCGAGGAGCGGCGAGAGGTAGCGCATCGCCCGCGACGGCGCGGGCCGCGCCTCAAGCTTGAGTCGCAGTCGCGCCTCCCGTCCCTCCCGCCGGCGCCCCCGCGGCGCGCGCCCCGGGCCACAGGCCGCTCATCCACACCCCGATCTCCTCCACGCTCGTCTCGCGCGTCGGCCGCGCCGGCGAGAGCCGCCCCTGCGCGATCACCGCGATGCGGTCGCAGATCTCGAACAGCTCGTCGAGCTCCTCGGAGATGACGAGGATCGCGGTGCCGCGCTTGCGCAGATCGATCAGCGCCTGGCGGATGAAGGTCGCCGCGCCGACGTCCACGCCCCAGGTGGGCTGCGCCACGACCAGCACCTTCGGCGCCTGCAGGATCTCGCGCCCGACGATGAACTTCTGCAGGTTGCCGCCCGACAGGCTGCGCGCCGCCGCGCCCGGGCCGCCGCACTTGACGGCGAAGCGCTCGATGCAGTCGCGGGCGAACGCGGTGGCGCGCCGGGCGCGCACCAGCCCGGCGCGCACCATCCCGCCCGCGCGATGCGCGGTCAGCAGCGCGTTCTCCGCGAGCGACATGTGCGGCACCGCGCCGCGCCCGAGGCGCTCCTCCGGCACGAACCCCAGCCCGAGCTTGCGCCGCCGCCCCGGGTGCATGCGTCCGACCCCGGCGCCGAGCAGTTGCACCGCGAGCGGCGCGCCGAGCGGCGTCTCGCCCGACACCGCGCGCAGCAGCTCCTGCTGGCCGTTGCCCGACACCCCGGCGATGCCGACGATCTCGCCCGCGTGCACCGCGAGGTCGATGCCGTCGAGGTCGGTGCCGAACGGGTCGTCGGCCGCGCGCGCGAGGCCCGCGAGCACGAGCCGCGGCTCGCCCCCGGGCGCGGCCGCCGCGTGCGCGCACACCGGCAGGTCCCGGCCGATCATCATGCGCGCCATCGACGAGGCGGTCTCCCGGCGCGGATCGCAGGTGCCGGTCACCCTGCCCGCGCGCAGCACCGTCGCGCCGGTGCAGAGCGCCTTGATCTCGTCTAGCTTGTGGCTGATGTAGAGGATCGAGCAGCCCTCGGCCGCGAGCTGGCGCAGCGTCTCGAAGAGCCGCTGCACCGCCTGCGGCGTGAGCACCGAGGTCGGCTCGTCCAGGATGAGCAGGCGCGGCGCCTGCAGCAGGCAGCGCACGATCTCGACGCGCTGGCGCTCGCCCACCGACAGCGAGTGCACCAGCCGGCGCGGGTCGAGCGGCAGCCCGTAGCGCTGCGACACCTCCGCGATGCGCCGGGCGAGCGCCGCGAGGTCGCGCGCCCCGTCGAGCGCGAGCGCCACGTTCTGCGTCACGGTGAGGGTCTCGAACAGCGAGAAGTGCTGGAACACCATGCCGATGCCCAGCGCGCGCGCGGCGTGCGGGCTGGCGATCGCGACCGGCCGGCCCTCCCAGCGGATCGCGCCCGCGTCGGGCTGCACCACGCCGTAGATGATCTTCATCAGCGTGGACTTGCCGGCGCCGTTCTCCCCCAGCACCGCGTGGATCTCCCCCGGCGCGACGTCGAGGTCGATGCCGTCGTTCGCGACCACGGCCGGGTACGCCTTGCGGATGCCCCGCAGGCTCAGCCGGGGCGGCGCGGCGGCCGCTGCGCCCTGCATGCCTCGCCCGTCCGGCGCGGCGGTCAGACCGGCGCGACCCCGGCCTGCCGGCGCGCCGCGGCCGCGCGCTCGTGCAGCTGCAGCAGCTCGGCCGCCACCGCGATCGCGATCGCCCCCGGTTCCTTGCCCTGGATGCCCGCGATCCCGATGGGGCAGGAGAAGCGCGCGAGCGCATCGGCACCGAGACCGTTCTTCACCAGCCCGTTCTCGAAGGTGCGGCGCTTCGTCCCCGAGCCGATCATGCCGCAGAAGGCGAAGTCCGCGCGCCGCAGGATCGCCTCCACCAGCTCGAAGTCGAGCGCGTGGCTGTGGGTCATCACGAGGAAGTAGCTCCCCGCCGGCGCACGGGCCGCTTCCGCCACCGCCGCCTCGGTCACCACCCGCCGCACGTTCGGCGCGATCTCGTCCGGGAACTCGTGCGCGCGACCGTCCACCCACGTCACGCGGCAGGGCGCCACGCCGAGCACGCGCGCGATCGCCCGGCCCACGTGCCCGGCGCCGAACAGGAAGACGTTGAAATCGCTCGGCCGCAGCGCCTCGAACACCGCCCGGCTGCCGCCGAGCTCGAGCACGCGCGGTCCCTCCTCGGTCGCCGCGAGCTGCCGGCGCGCGGTGTCGACCGCCTGCGCGTCGCGCGCCGTCGCGCCGAGGGAGCCCCACGCCTCCTCGGCGCCCACGAGGAGGTGCCCGCCTTCGCTCTCCCCCTCCGGGGTGACCAGGACGCAGGGCTTGCCGCGCTCGTGCCAGTCCGCCGCCACCCGCACCCACTCGGCGCCGGCCGGCACGCGCTCGAAGACGAGGTTGGCGGCGCCGCCGCAGATCTGGCCGAGCGCGGCGCCGAGCGGAAAGCGGCGCGCCGCGCGCCCGTCGCCCGCGCGCAGCATGCCGCGCGCGATCTCGAGCGCCTGGAACTCGAGCTCGCCGCCGCCGATCGTGCCGTGCACGCCGTCGCTCGCCACGACCATCTTTGCGCCGGCGTCGCGCGGGGTCGAGCCGCTGCCCGACAGCACCGCGACGAGCACCGCGTCGACGCCCCGCTCCCCTAGGCGGTCGAGCGCCTGGAGCCATTCGGTCATGCACCACCTCCCTGCGTCTCGCCGCCGGCGCGCAGCGCTTCCACCGCGCGCAGCACCGCCTCGGGCGTGGCCGGCGCGTCGAGCCGCGGCTCGCGCCGGCCGTCGCCCGCGGCGGCCACCGCGTCCCGGATCGCGAGGAACACCGAGATCGCCAGCATCAGCGGCGGTTCGCCCACCGCCTTCGAGCCGTGGACGCTCTCCTCGACATTCTCGCCCCGGCTCCACAGGCGCGCCCGGAAATCCGCCGGAACGTCCGAGGCGACCGGAATCTTGTACGTGGACGGCGCGTGGGTCTGGAGCGCACCCGCGTCGCTCCAGCGCAGCTCCTCCGAGGTGAGCCACCCGGCGCCCTGGACGAAGCCGCCCTCGACCTGGCCGAGATCGATCGCCGGGTTGAGGCTGCGGCCGACGTCGTGCAGGATGTCGACGCGGAGGCACTTCGTCTCGCCGGTGAGGGTGTCGATCGCCACCTCCGAGACCGCCGCGCCGTAGGCGAAGTAGTAGAACGGGCGGCCGCGCAGCGTCTTCGGGTCGTAGTGGATCTTGGGCGTGCGGTAGAACCCGCTCGCCCAGAGCTGCACCCGCCCGTGGTAGGCGAGGTTGACGAGCTCCGCGAAGGACAGGCGCTGCACGTCCCCGACCTCGACCGCGTTTCCGGCGAACCGGACCGCCTCGGGCGCGACGCCGAAGCGCTCGGCGGCGAACGCCACCAGGCGCGCCTTGATCTCGCGCGCGGCCGCCTGCGCCGCCATGCCGTTCAGGTCGCTCCCGCTCGAGGCCGCGGTGGCCGATGCGTTCGGGACGCGGGCGGTGTCGGACGCCGAGACGCGCACCCGGTCGACGTCGATGCCGAACTCCTGCGCCACCACCTGGGCGACCTTGGTGAACAGCCCCTGCCCCATCTCGGTGCCGCCGTGGTTGAGGAGCACCGTGCCGTCGGCGGCGTAGACGTGCACGAGCGCGGCGGCCTGGTTGAAGAAGGTGGAGGTGAACGAGATTCCGAACTTCACCGGGGTCAGCGCGATCCCGCGCTTGATGACCGGGCTCGCCGCGTTCCAGGCGCGGATCGCCGCCCGCCGCGCGCCGTAGTCGGACGACTTCGCCACCTCGTCGCAGAGCCGATCGGCGACGAAGTCCTCGACCTGCATGGCGTAGGGCGTGACGTCGCGCCCGGGCCCGTAGAAGTTCGCCCGCCGCACCGCCAGCGGGTCGAGGCCGAGGTGGCGCGCGATCGCCTCGATCACGGTCTCGATCGCCACCATGCCCTGCGGCCCCCCGAAGCCGCGGAACGCGGTGTTCGACTGCGTGTGCGTCCTGCACCGGTGCGAGACGATGCGCACGTGCGGCAGGAAGTACGCGTTGTCCGCGTGCATGACGGCGCGGTCGTTCACCGGCCCGCTGAGGTCGGCCGAGAATCCGCACTGCGACGCGAACACGAAGTCGAGCCCGAGGATGCTCCCCGCGCCGTCGAACCCCACCTCGTACTCGACGCGGAAGTTGTGACGCTTGCCGGTGATGAGCATGTCGTCGTCCCGGTCGTAGCGCAGCTTGACCGGCCGCCCGGTGTGCCGGGCGGCGATCGCCGCCGCCGCGGCCGGCAGGGTGCCCTGCGTCTCCTTGCCGCCGAAGCCGCCGCCCATCCGGCGGCACTCCACCGCCACCCGGTGCAGCTCGACGCCGAGCGCGTGCGCGATCCGCGCCTGCGCCTCGCCCGGGTGCTGGGTCGAGTTGTAGACCAGCATGCCGCCGTCCTCGCGCGGAAGCGCGTAGGCGATCTGGCCCTCGAGGTAGAAGTGCTCCTGCCCGCCGATGTCCAGCGCGCCTTTCAGGCGGTGCGGCGCGCGCGCGATCGCCGCCTGCGCGTCGCCGCGCTCCAGCGTCACGGTCGGCAGCACGAAGGACCCGCGCGCGAGCGCCTCCTCGACGGTGAGGATCGCGGGCAGCTCCTGGTAGTCGACCTGCGCGAGCCGCGCGGCGCGGCGCGCCTGGTCCACCGTCTCGGCCAGGACGAGGAAGAGCGGCTGGCCCAGGTACTGCACCTCGCCGTCGGCGAGGATCGGGTCGTCGTGGAGGACCGCCCCGACGTTGTTCGCGCCCGGAATGTCGGCGGCGGTCAGGACGGCCACCACCCCCGGGGCGGCGCGCACCGGCGCGAGGTCGAGCGCGCCGATGCGGGCGTGCGCGCGGGCCGACAGCCCGAACGCCGCGTGCAGGGTGCCGCGCGCCTCGCGCATGTCGTCGATGTAGGTCGCCTCGCCCGCGACGTGCAGGTGCGCGCTCTCGTGCCGGAGCGCGACGCCGACCCCGCCGTGCGCGGGCAGGTCGGCGGCGACGAGACGCGGCTCGTTCACGACGGCGCACCCTCCATGTCGTACAGGCGGCTCGGCGCGCCGGCGAGCGCGCCCGAGCTCTCGAGGTGGAACTTCCGCAGCAGGTTGCGCGCGACGGCGAGCCGGTAGCCCGCCGAAGCGCGCAGGTCCGCGATCGGAGTGTAGTCCTTCGCGAGCGCGTCGGCAGCCGCCGCGCAGGTTTCGGCGGTCCACGCACGGCCCGCGAGCGCCGCCTCGCAGGCGGGCGCGCGCCTGGGCGTCGCCGCCATGCCGCCGAACGCCACGCGCGCCGCGCGCACCGTGTCGCCGTCCAGTTCGAGCGCGAACGCCCCGCACACCGCCGAGATGTCCTGGTCGAACCGCTTGGACACCTTGTAGGCGGCGAGCCGCAGGCCCGGGCGCGGGCGCGGCACGCGCACGCGCTCCACGAACTCGCCCGGCTCGAGCGCGGTCTTCTGGTAGGCGAGATAGAAGTCCTCGAGCGGCAGCTCGCGCCGCGCGGCGCCCCGCCGCAGGACGACGCTCGCGCCGAGCGCGATCAGCGGCGGCATCGCGTCGCCGATCGGCGAACCGTTGGCGACGTTGCCCGCGAGCGTGCCGGCGTTGCGGATGGGCGGCGAGGCGAAGCGGCGCCACAGCTCGCGCAGCGCCGGATGGTGCGCCTCGAGCGCCGCGAAGGCGTCCGCGAGCGTGACGGCCGCCCCGATCTCGACGTGGGTCGCGGTCGTGTCGATCTGCCGCAGCTCCGCGACGTTCCCGAGGTAGATCAGGTCGCCGAGCCGGCGGTGCTGCTTGGTCACCCACAGCCCCACGTCGGTGCCGCCCGCGAGCAGGCGCGCGTCGGGCAGCCGCTCCCGGAGGCGCGCGAGCTCCGCGACCGTGCGCGGGGCGTGGAAGTCGCCGTTCGGATGCGCCAGCGCGAGGCCCGCGCGGCGCCGCAGGCCGGCCAGCGCGCGCGCGAGGGCGGATTCGCCCTGGG